>CAMBOD010000322.1 GCA_945868985.1 Prosthecobacter debontii
GCGCCCGAGCCAGCGTCCAGCGCCGATGCTTTAAGCGGCACGCGCAACCTCGCATGGGCAGTGATCAGTTTCCTGGTCGCAGCCATCGCGCTGTGGTTGGGCATGAAGATCAATCGCGCTGCCGTCGCGCAATCGTTGTTCGCGAGCCTCGGTGCGTTTGGCGTGTTGTGGCTGCTTTATAATTTCCGCCTGCTGCGTCAGCGCAATGGCATCCTCCTCGCCGTCGCACTCGTCGTGCTTTTGGGAACAGCGATTCCTTTCGTCGTGGCGGGCTTGAGTAAACTCGATCATCTCGCCGATGAGCGCCTCGCTACGAAGGATGCAGACGCTCCCGAAATGCCAGCGCTGACACTGACAATTCCTACGGAAAACACCGCGCCGCCCGCGCCACCGACTCCCGATTTATCAAAGGAAAAACCAGCGCCAGAAAAATTGGCGAAGGAAAAGCCAGCGCTGCCAGCAGACGACGGAATTGTGCGCGAATTCATGGCCCCGCCGCCTGATCCCAAGGCCGGAAAACTCATCCGCATCAAACAGGACTGCATCGTCACCATTGATGGCCGCAAGTGGAGTCTCAAAGCCGGACAGGTCTATCAGTTCAAAGGACTCGAAGATGGAATCGTGACTTTCCGCGCAGGCGATCAAGAGGTGAGCATCGAAGCGGACTACGTCACCTTCACCGGGCAATCGAAGGAGACACCCGAGAAAATCACACAGATGGCCGCTGCGGAGGCCGCGCGCCGCTACCCGGCACTCGGCAACAAAGACTCCAAGGAAAATGCCCTGCTCGTCTCGCGCAAAAAGGAGTTGGAGCAGGAACCCTCCATGAAAGAAATTTTCTTCAAAGATCCCAAATGGCCGCTCGTCCTCGCCGAACAACTGGCAGAACAAGAAGGCTGGAAGCGCGCCGACCTACCCGAAGAAACAACCCAACCGACCGAAGCAGTTCCCAAGGCCACTAAAGAGAAGCTCTAGCCGCTGGACAAAGCGTCGCGTCTCACTTCTTCGCGCCATCCCCCACCGGCACCAGCACCCGCTTCGTCGTGAACATGCGCCCCTTGAAACCTATCTCACGCTCGCGCAGACGCCGCCCCATCTCGAAGGGATCATTGTTGCAAGCCGCCGCCTGCTTGCGACGGATTTCGCGCAACTATTCGAGACCGTTATCGTGCTTCGTAATCTTTTTTATCGTCGTCTTCATGGTTCGATTTTCAGCAGTTCAAACGGCGTGGTGAGCAGCGGTGTCTCGTAGCCCAACATCGCGTTGATGGATTCAATATGCCCGCGCTTGTTCCCGTTGGCAATGTGCTTGCAGTTCCAGCTCGCCAGCACATCGCAGCGATAAACGTCGCCAGCGCCAGATGCCGCGCATCGCCTGTCGCATCGGCGGGCATCACTTTGTGTTTCACATATACCGCCACCATTTCGTCAATCGTCTCGGACGACTGCAAAAGCGGCAGCGGCTCCAAAAGCTTGAGTGCCTTCATCCGCTTCGGAGCCGGCGCGTCCTCCAGTTCCGTAATCACCGCAAGCGAAGTCACCAACTCATCCCGCAGCCGTGCGATATCCCACCATTCGCGCGTCCATTCCCTCATCGTCTGAAACTGCCTCGCAGCCCGCGTCTCGTGGTAGAAACTCGGGATGCTCGTCTCGATGTAGATAAGCTGGCTCATGATTTATAGTGGCACATTTGGGCCAAGCTCTGTTTTCGCCACGCAAGAACTGCATCCGGCACTTCCCGGCCTTCGCCTGTTTCCAAAGCTCCCGTGTGTCGGCCATCCACTCCTCGTCGAAGTAGTCGCCGATTACGGAAGTATCGAGGTAGATGCGAGAGGTCTTCATCCGGGGTGGTGGCAATGAAATCCAAGGCTGGCGCGTTTCATAAGCACCGCCTCCTTACCCGCCCCCAGCAGCGTGCGCAAGTTCCCCTGCGGCCCACTTGCCCCCATTTCGCAATCCCTAGGGCGTCGCAGCCGGTGAAGTTCTAGTGGGTCACTCTGTCGCGTCATCCTCTGGTTCTTGTAGATGATACTTCTCTCGCTCCTCTGGCGTCATTTTCTCAAGTGCTTGTGTTTCACGATACTCGCGAGCGTCTGCTGTCATTGTGAAGGTTGCTTCCAGCCCACGCGCTCCGACTAATTCGCGGATTCGACTCAGTGGAACACGGAAAAATTCCTTACGGTAGTTCACCTTGTTGATGCGGTGCTCGTCGAACTCGGTGTGTAGCAGCCGCTCTAGCGCGGGCGCATCGTCGCTGCGAATCATCGCGTGGACATCGAAGGTGAATGGCACCGATGCGTCGCCCAGTTCTTTGATTCGGTCGTCGGGTTCAAGTCGGCGCGTCATTCCGATTTTCAGCACGTCGGCACCAAACGAGCCGACATTGGAAATGATATACACATGCCCGCTGCGCGTTTGCTGCGCCATTGAGAGCGCACGTTGGTTCTTCGCTTCGGCCTCCGTCAGCTTTTGATTGAGCTGTGCGAGTTGAGCTTCGAGTTGCGCCTGCTCTGCGGCGGAAGCCTGCGCGATCTCTGCCCGCGCTTTCTCCATCGCTTTACGGATGATTTCCTCCTCTTTTGCAGCTTCCTGCATCGCGCGTTCGTAATCCCGCCGCGCCTTTTCCTCCTCGCGGATTTGCTCTTGGATGCGACGTTGCTCTTCGCGTTCTTTGAGTTTCAATTCCTGCACAACCACCGCCCAGCGCAGCTCGGAGATTCGTGCATCGAGGTATGCTGGTAGGATGCGGGCATTGCGGAATGCCTCACCGTTATGCACCACGAGGCTAAATGCGTCGCGGATTTCCTGTTCGAGCGTCCCGTAATTATCATGGCGAACACGGGAAAGAATGGCATCAACGCGCCCGTTGAACGCATCAACCGCAAATCGAATCGCTGTTTCCCTGCGATTGGCCTCCGCGTAATCGCACGCCGCTGCAAGCCCTCCTTCAATCATCCGTCGCGTTTGCTCTCGTGCTGCCCGCAGAGATTCACCAGCAGCGACATGGCCGAAGTCCGCAGCCAACTCATCGAGCAAACTGTGAGTGGGGATGATGTAGCGGTCGCCGTAGCCATCGACGATGTTGCGCATCGCTTTGATTGCACTTTCCAACGCCTGTTTATCGCGTAGCGCCGTATAGGCATCGCCGCCGATTTGCTGCGCGCGATTCTCCGCATCGGCAACGATCCTTCCCGCATCACGGGTCGCCTGCGAAAGCAGTGACTCCGCTTGTTCGTAAAGCTCTCGTGCTCGTTGTTGACCTTGCTTGCGCTCATCTACAGCAGCTTCCCGAGCTTGCTCCAGTATGGTTTACGCGTCTGCTCGCAGTCCCGTTGCCTCAGCCAGCGCGGCAGACAAAGTCGCCTTCACTTCTTCTTCGGATTGCTGCAACGCAGCCAAAGCGCGAAGCGGCTCCAACTCCGCTCGTGTTTTTCCGAGTTCCGCGTGCATTGTCTCGATGAGTTTGCGTGACTCTTCTTCATAGTGCGTTCGCACTCGCTCTTCCTCAGCACTGAACTGAGCCTTCTGCTGCTCGATTATTTTCTGGGCGTTTGTCACTGCTGCTTTTGCCTTTGTGCGTTCGTCGTCTATTTCGTTTTCGAGCTTTTGCTTTTGAAAATAGAACACTGCCGCAGCAACACAGGCGGCAATGAGAAGCAGGGTGAGAAAAGAGATCATGTTAATTCTGGAATAAGGGTGTCTGACTTCGGTTTGAGCTTTGGTGCGAGTTCTGTTTGCATCTCGCGCAGTCGGCGGCGGATGTCAGTCAGGCTTTTCCCTCCCGGCGCTTCGTCTGCAAGGTCG
>CAMBOD010000323.1 GCA_945868985.1 Prosthecobacter debontii
GAAACCTCGCGCCAGTCCTTGATGGCCGCCGAGATCTACTACGTGATGCACGCCATTTGCCTTCGCAATTTCAATGGTATTGTCCGTGCAGCCGTCGGCGATGATGAGCCACTCCACCTTCTCTACGCCGGGCAATTCCCGTGGTAGCGCCTTGAGTGCGATGGGAAGCGTCTCCGCTTCATTGTGGCAGGGGATTTGGATAATGAGTTTTTTCACAGGTGCGTGGTTGAGCTTTTCAGCAGTGAGGCAATCGGGGAAGTGGAAAATGGAGTCTGCATGGTCCGTTGCGAGTTCATTTTGAGCCGCTCGATCTCGTTGTGCGGGCGGCGCGGAGTTGGATGCGTTCTTGCGGGAGGGCGGTGCGGTAAAGTGCGACTTCGTCTATACAGCCGGGAAATGTGTGTTCGGCTTTTGCGCCGAGCGTTGAGCCGATCCAGACTTCGTCGTTGTCCACGACAGGTGGTTCATTGGTAGCGCGGCCTTTTTCCCAAGCGCCAATGGAATGTTTGCCGTCAATCCACGCGCGGATGCTATCCGGTTTGCCAAATTGGTAGGTGATGGCGATGTGGTGCCAGTTTTCGCCGTGGGCGAAAGCGGAGTCGCTCACCCAGCGATGCGCGGTGCCGGCGGCGGTATGAAAGATAAAGCTGGCGTGTGCGAGTTTGCCGTCGCCGATGAGACCGAGAGCCCAGTTTTCGTTGTTGGGCTGGAAGCCGGGGTTTCCCGTGCGGCCTTTGCCGACGATGGGTGCTAATTGCTGATTGCGGAGCGGGCGGACGTATTGCACCCACGCTTCGATGGTGATCGTGTCGCCATTGGTGAAATCGAGGACACTGTTGAGGCCGGGGTCTTTCACTCGCAGGACGGCATCCTGGCCGGGAACGGTCATTTCGGCGGCGAGATTTTCTGCGGCGAAGTTGGGGAATTCCGGCGGGCGCGGGCCAGGGACGATGAGGGAGACGCCGATGCCGAGACGCGCTTGCAGTTCACCTACTTTGCTATCGGCGCAGCAATCGTGGGCGTCGTCAAATGGCCAATAGGCGACGGGTTTGTCCTCGGCGATGAGGGCGGGGTAGTCGGCGGGCGCGGGTGTCGTGAAGCAAATGAATGTAGCGAGGCTGTAAAAGATGGGACGCATTTGGCGAAGTGGGCGCGTTGATCCGCAGTTCACTCGGCGACGTTGGAATTGCCTTCGTCGAGATAGGTCCGATTGCCGAACGTGGTGAATTGAAGCCACTGCTTCCACTCTTTGCCGCTGGGTAGTTGGCGGCTCGCTTCGATGCGTTTCGTAACGGGCGCTGGCATATCTATTTTCACATCCACGAGCGCTTCGACGAGCACACGGCCATCGAGTGGCTGAGGCGGTGCGATGCCGAGGCAGTGGTAGATTGTGGGAGCGACATCTATGTTGCCGCTCGGTAATTCACTGTGCAGGCCCGCACGGATGTCCGGCCCGGCGGCGATGAGAGTGTTGTGAATGTCGAAGCGGCTCAGCGAAGCGTGGGTGCCGTTCCCCGGCTGCCTGCCTTCGGCGGTGAGCGAACCGCGCACGCCTGCTTTGTTAGGGCGGTCGCTCCATGTGAAGCTGAACGCGATGTCCGGCGGAGTCGGCGAATCCATCCAAACATCGCTCAACTTGAAAGTCCCCGGTGCTCCATCGCGCGTGAAGATGCCGCCGACAAAATCACTTCCCTGCAACCACTCGACGATCTCCGCGATGATCGCAGGGTCGTTATTCACGACGTAGATCAATGTGCTGCCGCCCACGCCGACTGTGATCACTTCGCCCTGCTTCGGTGTCTGCTTAAATTGACCCACCGCACGAAATGGCACTTTTGCCTTCATGCCATGCGCCCGGAGTCTGGCGGAAAAGTCCACCGTGCGCTCGACTGTGGAAAAGCCGTGGTCGCTCACTAGGAAAACATCCGTCTTTTCACGCACACCGTGCTTTTGCAGTTCGGCGAGCATCATGCCGAGGTGCGTATCGCTGTCGCGGATCGCGTCGAGTGCAGCGGGGTGGCCGGGTGATGTGAGGTGCTGTGTGAAGTCGGGATCACCGAGCCAGAGCACGCTGTATTTTGGCACGTCGTCCTTCCACTGGTGTTCGAGCAGAGCGCGGGTGGTCCATAAATTTTGCGCGGTATTGGATGCGATTTCCTTCGGGTATCCGGGCCATTTGCCGAGTGTGGTGGTGAGATTTTCTCCAAACGCACTAGGATACGCCTGCCCCTCAAAGACGATGGGTGCGCCGCCGAACGGCGTGCGGTCAAACGAACGGTCGTGGAGCAGGCCGATGCCCTTCGTGCCCGCGACAGCGGCGGTGAAGCCAGCTTTTCTTACTGTCTCAGCGATGGTCGGCACGAGCATCCAGCGCCCGCTATGCACTGCATCGCCGACACGAACCGGCCACGGATACTGTGTGTCCACCGGCTTAATGAGATTCACTTCGGGGCGATATTCGCGATTGGCGATGATGCCATTGTTGCGTGGCAGCATTCCGGTCGCGAGCACCGAGCCGTTCACTTCTGTGCTGGTGATGTAGGTGGAGTGGTTTTTTGCGAAAAATGTGCCGCTTTTAGCCAGGGCCGCTGCATTTGGGGTGAGATCTTCGCGGATAAAATCGGGGCGCATTCCGTCCCAAATGACGAGCACGACGTGTTCTGCGCGAGGTTTCACCGACTCTTGGGCGATCAGGGGAATGGCGAGGAAAATGAAGAAGAGCTTTCCGGCGGAGAGCAGATTGTTGCAAAAGGAACGGGTGAACCGCCTGAACGCATTTCTGATCGCCGCTGCACTATGGGCAGGGATTTTTCTGCCGGGGCTGGGCTCTACGGAATTCAAAGGTGAAGAAGGAAGGCGGGTCATGCCGGCTGTGACGATGTTGGAAGGTGGAAGCTGGCTGGTGCCCTACGTCGGCGGCAAACCCTTTCTACGCAAACCGCCGCTCGTGCAGTGGTGCATCGCGGGGTCGCTGAAAGTTTTTGGCCACAATGCATGGGCTGCGCGACTGCCGAGTGTGCTGAGTGTGTTGGTGCTGGCTGGTGTGATCATTTTTGCCACGCGTGGCTGGCTCATCTCGGAGCAAGCACTCGTCGCGGCTATCGTGATGATGGTGCAGGTGGCCACGATTGAAAAATGCCGGCTTGCAGAGTTGGAGGCGATTTACGTCGCCCTTAGCGGCATCGCGATGGTGCTGTGGATGAGTTGGTGGTCGCAGGGACGCTCGCTGTGGCTGGTGTGGATTGTGCCGATGGTTTTCAACGCGCTGGCGTTGCTGGCAAAGGCTCCGCTGCACTTGCTGTTTTTTTATTCGGTCGTCGTAGCGACACTCGTGGCTGCGGGGGAAATGCGGAGGCTGTGGAGTTGGGCGCATCTTGCGGGTGTGTTGATCATGCTGGGTATCGTGGCGGCATGGGCGGTGCCGTATTTACAGGAGGTGAGTGCGGGCGAGGCGGGAGTTGTTTGGAAACGACAGTTCGTGGAGCGCGTGACGGGAGCGGAGGTGGATGTCTCGAAGTGGCTCATGAACATCCCGAACGGTCTCGCCAATCATTTGCCGTGGGTGCTTTTCGCGCCGCTGCTCTGGCGAAAGGACGCAGCGCTCGGCCAGCGAACCCGAGCGGAGGCATTGCTGCGCGGTGGTCGTTGGGCAATTGCCGGGTGTTTTATCGGATTGCTGCTCATTCCGGGGGTTCTGCCACGCTACGTGCAGCCGTTGGTCGCCCCGTTTAGTGTGCTGCTTGCACCGGTGTTGTGGGATTGTCCGAAGCGCTTCCGACATTGGTGGCGTTATTTAGTTTT
>CAMBOD010000324.1 GCA_945868985.1 Prosthecobacter debontii
CGCACTGTTTAGAACATGATCCCACTTCTCGGTATCGGACTTCTCATCGCAGTCGCATATTTCAGCCTCACATGGGCGATCAGTGTGCGTGTGAAAAATTACGGCATGCTCGACGTTGCGTGGTCTTACGGGGTCGCGATTCTCGCACCGCTTTACGCACTCAACTCACCGGGGGCCGCTTGGCACAAATGGCCCATCGTCATCGTAGGTATGATGTGGAGCCTTCGGCTGGGCACTTACATTTTCATCCGCGTCGTGCGGCATCATCCAGTCGAGGACGTGCGTTACGAGACGCTCCGAAAACGCTGGCCTGGCACCGGAATGTTTTATCTCTTTTTTCAAATGCAGGCGGTGCTCGTCGCGATTTTCTCCCTGCCCTTCCTGATTGTGAGCTTCAATACAGCGGCCCAACTCAGCGCGTTGGAGATTACCGGGCTAGCCCTCGCCATTCTTTCGCTCGGCGGCGAGGCGCTCGCAGATTGGCAGCTCAAGCAATTCAAAGCCGACCCGGCTAATCGTGGCAAAGTCTGTCAGGCCGGCCTCTGGCGCTACTCGCGGCATCCAAATTACTTTTTTGAATCGCTCATTTGGTGGGCGTTTTTTCTCGTCGCGCTTGGGTCGCTCCACGGCTGGGTCACCATCCTCTGTCCGCTGCTCATGCTCTACTTTCTATGGAAAGTGACCGGTATCCCGCTCACCGAGGAATACGCGGTGCGCAGCAAGGGCGACGCATACCGCGAATATCAGCGCACCACGAGCGCGTTTGTCCCCTGGTTCCGCAAATCTTCCAAACCATGATCTCACTCGACAGCCTGCTCGAATCCAACCTCATCCCCGACCCGCTCATCCGCGTTGGCATCCGCCGCCTGCTTGCCGGGACAATCCGTGAGCACCTGCGGGAAAATATCGAAGACCAGCGCGCCGCGCTTCTCGCCCATATCGCCGGGCTGAAGCAAAGCCCCATCGCCATCCAAACGCGCGACGCCAACATCCAGCACTACGAAGTGCCCACGCGCTTCTACCAGCTCTGCCTCGGCAAACGGCTGAAATACAGCTCCGGCCTTTGGACCGACAACGTCACTACGCTCGACGCTGCTGAGGAAAAAATGCTCACCCTCACCTGCGAGCGCGCCGAACTCGCCGACGGTCTGCGCATCCTAGAACTCGGCTGCGGCTGGGGCTCGCTCTCGCTTTGGATGGCGGAAAAATACCCCAACGCACAAATCACCGTCGTCTCCAATTCCCGGACGCAAAAGGAGCATATTGATGCCGCTGCCACCCAGCGTGGTTTCAAGAATCTCACCGTCATCACCTGCGATATGAACGTCTTCGACATCACCACGGAGTTCGACCGTGTCGTGAGCGTCGAGATGTTCGAGCACATGAAAAACTACCAGCTCCTGCTCACAAAAGTCGCCCACTGGCTTGATACCGGAGGCAAGCTCTTCGTCCACATTTTCACGCATCGCCGCTTTGCCTATCACTACGAGGACAAAGGTGCGGACGACTGGATGACCCGCTATTTTTTCGCCGGCGGACAGATGCCTTCCGACGACCTGCTGCTCTACTTTCAGGACGATCTTCGCATTGAGCAGCACTGGTGTGTAAGCGGCACCCACTACCAGAAAACTGCCGAGGCATGGCTCGCCAATATGGACGCCAACCGCGCCGAAATCTGGCCGCTTTTCGAGCAAACTTACGGCGCCGACAACGCCAAACGCTGGTGGGCTTACTGGCGCGTATTCTTTATGGCGTGCGCAGAACTCTGGGGCTATCGCCACGGCAACGAGTGGCACGTCTCGCACTACCGCTTTCGCAAGCCGTAGTGAGTGGGCGGCATCGGGCGATCCGCCGACTGCAAGGAAATTGCTTTCAAGCCCGCCGCACCGGAAGCGGTCAGAACGCCGACGGGCGTCGGGAAATGAGCGGTCTTACGAGACCAGTGAGTTCCACGGGCTGAAACGAGCCATCGCGCAGTCGCGCCAAGATGAGCCCCTCGATAAAGCGGCACATCCACGGCTCCGTGCTCATCTATCACGCAGCGTGAAACAGCTGGCACTTCTGCTTTATATTCCTTTGATAAAGCCCGTCCTATCCGGCGGACATCTTCAATGAATTTAGAGTATTCGCAGCCATCCACGACGCCATCCAGTGTGTCGTAGCTCAGCTCGGGGATTACGGCGGGCAGCGGGTGACGAGGGGAAAAGCGAATCGCGCCAAGGATCAGCGCGACGTGATCGAATCCAGGAACCGACCGACAGACCAGTCTGCGAGCTGGCCTCCCGGACCGTTGAAAAAGTAGTCAAACCCATGAGTGGCCCAAGGAATCCGCAGAAACGCATGTTGCACGTGAAGGCCGAGCAAACGGTCTGCGTATCGCTCACTCTGGCGCACCCATACGAGTTCGTCCGTTTCGCCATGCAACATCAAGGTGGGCGGAGTGCGGGAGTTGGCGAGCGCGTATGCAGAAGCAGTGTCGTAGCTGGACGCGAATTGAGCCGGCATGCCGCCGAGGAATTGGCGGAGAAGCTTGTCGGAATCGAGGATGTCGGAAGGGTCCGCGTATTTCGCCGCATAGTGCATATCGGCAGGGCCGTAGAACATGATGCATCCGACGATTTCAGGATGCTCGCTGGCAGCGGCCACGGCTCCGGCAATCTGCGCCCCCGCCGAGCGACCCATGAGGACGAATCGCTCCGAATCGATGCCCAACTCCGCACTGCGCGCCCGGAGATACGCCACTGCAGAAAGCACGTCATCCTTCTGCGCAGGCCATTTCCATCGCGGCGCAAGCCGGTAGTCCATGGAAGCCACGGCGTAACCCCGTTGAGCAAGATGCCGGTTCATTTCCGCGAAGCCTCCGCGGTCACAAGTGTCCCAACCACCGCCGGGAATGACCACGACACAGGGAGCGTCCCGACGATCTTGCGCGGGGAAAAAATCCATCTTCAGCGGGCCATCTTCGTTCATAGCAAAATCAAACGTCTGGACGCCAACGGCGGTGGGCGTTCTGAAGCTCCAAAGACGCCGAATGGAAAAAGGGCTGCCATTCCTGTCTGTAGGAACGGGGAATTCGGCATCAATGATCGTCGCAGCCGTCGACGCAAAACACGCGGCGCGCACGCTGCTCGACAAGAACAAAGCAGCAGCCAGAACCGCGATGGCAGTGGTGATGATGTCGAGTCGAGA
The DNA here is from genome assembly GCA_945868985.1 of Prosthecobacter debontii. Taxonomy (GTDB): domain Bacteria; phylum Verrucomicrobiota; class Verrucomicrobiia; order Chthoniobacterales; family Chthoniobacteraceae; genus SXWH01. Next base: position 3,190 of record CAMBOD010000324.1, read on the forward strand.
GCGCAATCGGCTGCCAGCGATGACCGACAGCGGTGCAATGACCATCCAATGGCCAAGCTCGGACGCGACAAGTTTTAGCTGCCAGACGAAAACGTGCGGTGCTGGTAGAAATGCCAACGATGCGAAGCAAAGAAGCAAGCAGGCGATAACGATACGGGCTGTCTTCATCATCGTCTTAGTTTCATCCACGCATCACTATCGGATGAAGCGAGGCGATGGAAGGCATTCAACACTCCGCATATCTCCACAGGTCGCTGCACGTAGCGGCCCGCTCATTGCCTGACTCCTTCTAGCCCCGAGCACATCCCACAAACGCCTCAACTACGCGATTACGGAGAACTAGTCCGTCGCGGCTGAAGGTTTGCATCACGGCTACGGAAGCCGACCTACTTCATCTCCTTCAGCACCCGCAGCACATCGGCGGCTTGTTGGGAAGTGGACGCCTTCTTGTCGCGCCAGATCACATTTCCATCCTTGATCAAATACGCCTGACGCGATGCAAAACCGAGAAGACTGCCCACACCAAACGCTTTGACCACCTTGCCGTCGGGATCGGCCAGCAGGGTAAAGGGCAGCTTGTTATTCTCCCGGAACTTTTTCTGTGCCTCCAC
>CAMBOD010000325.1 GCA_945868985.1 Prosthecobacter debontii
CCCTCGCGGTAACTCAAAGGAAATCATGGCGGAGGCTGCGACGAAGTAGGAGAATCAAGGCATGAGCACTCTAACCGTCAACATTCCTGACACTGATTTCGCCAGGCTGCGCGCTTGCGCTGCTGCCGACAAGTTGAGCGTGGAGGATGAGGCTCTGGCGGCATTTCGCCAGTTTCTACAAGCCCGCGAGCAAGCAGGGGAATTCATCGAGGAAGCGCGCCGGTTTCGCGCGAGCATCCCTTTTCAATACGCATCCGCGGCGGAAATTGACGCGGACATCAACGAGGGTAACGAATGATCGTAGTGGACGCCAACATCCTGCTGGCTGCGTGCCTGAAGAGCGAGTTCGCCGAATCGGTTGAGAGGGTAAAAGGGCGCGATCCCGTTTGGTGTGCGCCGGAAATATGGCGCGCGGAGATTGCGAACGCGCTCTGCACACGGATGCGGAAGAAAACCCTCACACTGGAACAGGCGACCGCCGCCTACCTAATCGCGGAGCGCGGCATCTCGCTGACCTTCAATATCTCGGTGGATGCGATTCTTGAGTTCTCCAGCCGCACCGGCTGCACCGGCTACGACAGTTCCTACGTGGCGGTTGCTGAGCGTCGCCGGATGAAACTTGTCACGCTGGATAAAGGTGTTCTTTCCGCGTGTCCGCACGTCGCATGCACACCGGAACAATTTCTCGCAGCATGAGCACCGCCACCGCCAACGAAGTCCAGATGGTCAACGTCCAGATAGACGGTGTCTGGATGCAATTTCCGAAGGGCACGCGCGTGATCGAGGCGTGCAAGAAAGCACAGAAGCTCATCCCGCATTACTGCTACCACCCGAAGCTGTCTTCACCCGGCAACTGCCGCATGTGTCTCATCGAGATGGGCACGCCGAAAATGACGCCGGATCGCAAGCCGGTCATCGGCGCGGATGGGAAGCCGGAGATCGGCTGGATTCCGAAGCCGCAAATTTCCTGTGCGCAGGACGTGAGCGAAGGCATGGGCATCCGCACGGATTCGCCGATGGTGCGCGAGTGCCGCCAGGGCGTGATGGAGTTTTTGCTTATCAATCACCCGCTCGACTGCCCGATTTGCGACCAGGCCGGCGAGTGCAAGTTGCAGGAATTTTCCGTGGAGCACGGCAACGCGGGTTCGCGCTTCCTCGAACGCAAAGTGAAGAAGCCAAAGTCGGTCGAACTCGGGCCGCGCGTCACGCTCGATGCCGAACGCTGCATCCTGTGCACACGCTGCATCCGCTACATGAAAGAGGTCGCGAACGACGACGTGCTCGGCATCGTGGATCGCGGCACTTTCAACAGCATCGCCTGCCACCCGGATCGCATCCTCGATCACAATTACTCGCTCAACACTGTGGACATCTGCCCGGTCGGAGCGCTCACGTCGTCGGATTTCCGCTTCAAGATGCGCGTGTGGTTTTTGAAAGAGACCGCGACGATTGATACGAACTGCGGCACCGGCAGCAACATCACCGTCGGCTCGCGAGAAGGAAAAATCTACCGCATCACGCCGCGTGAAAACGACGCAGTGAACGGTCCGTGGATGCCCGACTCACATCGGCTGAATTTCAAATACGTCGCCGACGAGCGCCGCATCACAGCGCCGATCGTCCGTCCTCAACTCAGCGAATTCGCGCCGAACTGGCAGCAGGCGATCAATCTCGCCGCCGAGCGTTTGAAAAAGAACGCGGGTCGCGTGGCTGTTCTCGCCAGCGCTCGTGCGACGAACGAGGAACTCTTCCTCGTTTCGCGTCTCGCGAAAGCCGTGGGCGCAGTCGTCGTGGATGTTCTCCCGCGCACCGGGGAGCCTGACGGGATGCTCATTGCATCGGATCGTAATCCTAACACCACCGGCGCAAAACTTCTCGGCGTCGCCACCGGTAAACTTGCCGACATCGCCGCAGGTATCCGCGATGGACGGATCAATGCACTGCTCGCACTCGGCGAAGACGCCACGAAAGCCGGGCTCACCGCCGACGATCTCGCGAAGCTCGACGCAATCGTGGCGATGGACATTTTACCCAACGCGACTACAGCCGCCGCGCATGTCGTCCTTCCTGCTAGCGCGCCGTTTGAAAAACGCGGTTCGATGATCAATTTGAAAGGGTGCCTGCAACGACTCAATAAAGTCGTTCCCGCTCCCGGCGACGCGCATGACGATTGGGAAATCCTCCGCGATCTCATCCTCGCAATCAGGGGGAGCAACGGACTCCATAGCATTGAGGAAGTTTTCAAAGCCATGTCTGCCGAAGTGCAGGAGTTCGCCGGTATCACACTCAGCCGCATCGGCGACCTCGGTTTGGACATCGCCGCGCAGCCGCAAAACACGCCATGATTTCGCTCCTCGCATCCATCCCGTGGGAAATGCTGATTTGGTCATTGGCCAAAGCAGTGTTCGTCATCTTCCTCGTCGTGCTCCCGCTAGTGAGCTACACCGTGTATGCCGAGCGCCGCGTCAGCGCCGCGATTCAAGATCGCGTTGGCCCGAACCGCACGGGCTTCCCGACCTCGCTGCTCGGCTTCAAAAAAGATTTGCAGCTTTTCCTCGGCGGACTCGGTCAGCCCGTCGCCGACGCGTTGAAGTTCATTTTGAAAGAGGACTTCACCCCCGGCGGCGTGAAGCAGTTTTATTTCTGGCTCGCCCCGTGTCTCGCGATGCTCCCGCTCGTCTCGCTCGCTTTCATCCCGTTTGGCAGCACTTTCCTCGGCGAGAAAATGATCATCGCCGACGTGAATGTGAGCGTCCTCGGCGTCTTCGCCGTCACCGGCTGCGGTGTGTATGCCATCGTGCTCGCGGGTTGGGCGTCGAATTCCAAATACCCATTCCTCGGCGGCATTCGCAGCAGTTCGCAGATGATTGCCTACGAACTCTCGATGGGCCTCAGCATCATTCCAGTGCTCATGCTTTTTGGCGGAATGAAACTCAGCGACCTCGTGCAATATCAGGCCGACCACGGCTGGCTGCTTCTCCCGCTGTGGGGTGACGGTCTCAGCGCGGAACGCTGGCTCATGCTGCTGCCGCTCGCGATCAGCTTCATCGTTTTCACCATTTCTGTCTTTGCCGAGACGAACCGCCTGCCCTTCGACATGCCGGAGTCCGAAACTGAACTCGTCGCGGGCTATCACACCGAATACAGCTCGATGAAGTTCGCGCTCTTCTTCCTAGGTGAATACGCCGCGATGATCGTCGGCAGCTCGCTCATCGTCGTCTTTTTCTTCGGTGGATGGAGCCTGCCATTCATCCCGGATGGCCAGGGACACGCCGCCGCTTTTTTCCAAAACATCTTCGGCGGACTCTATGCGCTATTGCCGAACTGGCTTTGGGGCATCGCCAACATTACCGTCTTCTTCGGCAAAGTCGCCCTCGTCCTCGTGTTCTTCATCTGGGTGCGCTGGACGCTCCCGCGCTTCCGCTTCGACCAACTCATGAAGATCGGTTGGCTCTATCTTTTTGAAATCGCCCTCGTGAATATCTTCCTCACCGCCGCGATCCTCGCGTTCACCAAGTAATATGGCATACGTCGTCCAACGTCCTGAACTCACGCTGAAGGAAAAAGCCTATCTTCCGAGCATCGTCAGCGGCCTCAAAATCACCTTCGGGCATTTCAAAAAAATGCTGAAGGGCGAAACAAAGGTCACGATGCAGTATCCCGAGGAAAAGTGGGATGCCGAGTTGCCGGAATACTACCGTGGCGCGCCCACGCTCGTGAAAGACGAGCACGACCGCGAGCGTTGCGTCGCCTGCCAGCTCTGCGAATTCATCTGCCCGCCGCGCG
>CAMBOD010000326.1 GCA_945868985.1 Prosthecobacter debontii
GAGCGGCGGGGCAGTCGGTTGGGCATAGCGTGAGTCAGGTGCTTGCGCTGGCAATTATTCCGCCGACTCTGCGGCGAAAACTGGACTCAGCGCGCGATTATTTTGCGAAGAAAAAGCGTTCGCTTTTTGCGGACTTGCTGGAGGAGGAACAGCGCCGTGCCACGCGCATTGTGCATGAGAACGCCGGGTTTGTGGTTTTCTGTCCGTATGCGTCGGGTGCGCCTTTCGAGATGGCCGTTTGGCCAAAGCGGCAGTCGGCGGATTTTCATCATGTGAACGGAGAGGAAATCGCGCTGCTCGCCGACGCCCTGCGCTCTGTGCTCGCGAAACTGAACCGCGCGCTGGATCATCCGGCATGGAATCTCACGCTCACGACTGCGCCTTCGCGCACATCACTGGCGAATGAATGGACGACACTCGATGAAGATTTTCGCTGGCATATTTCGATTGTGCCGAGGCTGCATTCGACGGGTGGTTTTGAAATGGCGACAGGCTGCCATGTGAATGGTGTGTGGCCCGAGGCGGCGGCTGAATTTCTTCGTTCGCAGGGGGTGCAACCATGATCGGACGTCATGTTTTTTACGAAGGACGCGTGCAAGGCGTGGGCTTTCGCTGGACGACAAAAAATCTCGCCCGCGGCTACGAAGTTACCGGCTCGGTGCGCAATCTGTCCGATGGTCGCGTGGAGCTTTTGGTGAGCGGCGAGGTAGATGAAGTGGAGGCGTTTCTCGAAGCTATCGCTGAGAGCGATCTGAAGTCGCACATCAAAAAAGTGGATACACACGTTATCGCGCCGCTGAAAGTGAGCGGGTTTGAGATCGCTAGCTGAAGTGGCTGTTGCGCTCGCGTGGCAGAATTCGTAAGTTCGCGCCATGTTCACCACTTGCTCTCCGTGCGCCTTGATGAAAATTTTGTGTTTGTTCGCAGGACAACAAACAAGGGGTTGATCCGCGTCGCTTGTCGCAGCAATTACTACACGCCGTGAGCACGCCTGCCATTTCGATCCAGAATCTGACAAAGGAGTTCACCCCTCCTTCTGTGATGAAGCGCGGGGCTATCACTGCCGTTCGCAACCTCTCACTCAATGTCGAGGCAGGTCACGTTTATGGACTGCTCGGGCCGAATGGATCGGGCAAGAGCACGACGATGAAAGTCGTCCTCGGCCTCGTCACTCCGACGGCTGGTAAGACGTTTATTTTCGGAAAGGACAGCCGTGACGTGGAGAGTCGCGAGGCGGTGGGCTTCCTGCCGGAGAATCCGTATTTCTACAAATTCCTCACCGGCGAGGAGACGGTTCACTTCTACGGAAAACTCTGCGGACTGCGCGGAAAGATGCTGTGCGAACGCACGCGCGAATTGCTCGCGCTGGTCGGTCTCGAAGACGCAGCGCACCGACGCGTTGGTGGCTACTCGAAGGGGATGCTGCAGCGCATCGGTCTTGCGCAGGCGCTCGTGCAGGACCCGCGATTGCTCGTGCTCGATGAACCGACGGCTGGCGTGGACCCGGCGGGTTCGCGGGAAATTTGCGACCTCATTCTGCAATTCAAAGCGCGCGGGCTCACCGTCCTGCTGTGTTCGCACTTGCTCAGTCAGGTGCAGGAAATTTGCGACCGCATCGGCATCATGCACCGTGGCGAACTGGTGCGCGAAGGGCCGTTGGATCAACTCATCACGATTGAAAACCAGACCGAGCTGGTGCTGGAAAACGCGTCGCCGGAATTGCTCGCCGAATTGCGAGCGAAGATCGCAGCGAGCGGCGCGCGCGTAGCGGGTGAGGGCAAGCCGCAGCAAAATCTTGAACGCTATTTCCTCGACGTAACCAGTGAGGCAAAAAAACCGACCAATGACCGCCAATAGTCCCAGCGCCGCATCCCACGCCTCCGCGCACAAACTTTTCTCGTTTGGACGCGCAGCAGCCATCGCCGGAAACACCCTGCGCGATCTCGTCCGCCAAAAGGTGTTCTATTTCATGCTCGTCTTTGCGCTCGTGCTCATCGGCATGTCACTCGTGCTGGCAGCGCTCTCATTTCAGGGTCAGCTCCAGACGGTGATGGATGTCTCACTCGGTGCGATGTCCGTTTTTACGATGCTGCTGGCCGTGCTTTCCTCCGCGATGCTGCTGCCAAAGGACATCGAGGATCGCACGCTCTACACCATCCTCGCCAAGCCAGTATCGCGATTTGAATACCTGCTCGGCAAACTCGGCGGAGTCCTTCTGATGCTGTTGATCGCCACACTACTGATGACGGCCTTTTTCTGCGTCGTGCTATGGTTTTGGCAGGGGCGCGAAATTGCGAACATCAGGGCGGGCACTCAGGCCCATTTGGTGGACGCGGAAGTGGCGAAGGTCATGTCTGGCACGTTCACTCCGACTCTTTTCGGCGGCATCGGTATAATTTTTCTGCGTGCCGTGGTGTGCTCCGCGCTCACGTTAATGGTTTCAACGTTTGCGACCTCCTGGCTGTTCACGGTGATCGTCTCGCTGATGTTGATTCTCATCGGCCATCTCGTGCCAATCGCCCGCAGCGTATGGATGGATCCGATACAAGCTGGCTTGGATGTGCCGTGGTATCTTTCGCTCTTACTCCGAGTCATCACGGTTTTCGCCCCGGATATGCAGCTCTTCAACATCGTGGACGACATCGCTGTCGGAACGCATGTGGCTTCTGAAATCTTCGGCCAGGTGACAGCACTTGGTTGTGGCTACATCGCCATCTACCTGCTGGTCGCATACCTCTTCTTTGCATGGCGGGAGCTTTAAAAGGTCGTGTTCTCGGCATTGCCGTGCTGCTCGTGTGGGGGCTCATTAAACTCCCCATCGAGACGGGACTCACTTCGCTTTTTCGCCGCGAGCAGATTGGCGGCTACAAAATCACCGCGAGTCTCCGCCAGCAGGCCGGGCAGGCGGGCTTCATCGCCGTCCTCGGGGGATTGCGTGCACCTGTGGCCGACTTGCTCTTTCTACGCGCACACTTCGCGTGGCAGCAGCGCGTCGAGTATGGACGGATGAAACTCTATTTCGACCTCTGCACTACGCTTCAGCCGCGGCGGGAAATATTCTGGGACATGGCTGCATGGCACATGGCGTATAATGGCGCGGCTTATATCGAACAAACCGTGAAGGAGCCGTATATTCGCGACCGACAGATGAAGGAATATTACAAAGTGGGCGAAGACTACCTGCTACGTGCCGTGGAAAACTGCCCTGACAGTTGGAGACTCTACGACCGCCTCGGCTCGCTCTATCGGGATAAATTCCGCGACCCTTGCAAGGCATCCGCCGCATTTGCACGTGCATCGGAAAGACCCGGACGTCTCGACTACACACGCCGTCTCGCCGTCTATTATCTTGCCGAGTGCCCCGGCCATGAACGCGAGGCTTACGACAAATTACTAGCCCTCTATAACGAGGGCGAAAAGGAGTGGCTCCCCACGCTCCTCCATAAAATTCAAATCCTTGAACGAAAATTAGGAATTCCAAAGGAAGAGCGCGTCTATATACCTGAAAAAAAACGGCTCCCGCCTGATTGAAATGCGCATCGCCCTCTTCGGAGACATCCACTCAAATTTAGAAGCACTGAATGCAGTCCTCGCGGACGCGCAGACACACGGCTGCACCCACTACATCTGCCTCGGCGACATCGTTGGCTACAACGCCGACCCGAAGGCGTGCCTGGACATCGTTCGTGCGCTGGATTGCCCGGTCGTCAAAGGCAACCACGACGAACTCGCGTGCATGGAATACAATCCGCAGAACGTCTCCCCGCTCGCGAATG
>CAMBOD010000327.1 GCA_945868985.1 Prosthecobacter debontii
AATAGCAAATTTGCCGTCACCATCGCCACCGCCAACTCCGGCCCCGGCTACACCCTCACCTTCACCGCGATGCCCTACAAATCCTACTCCATCCAATACAAGGATTCCCTCGGTGCCGCCTCGTGGACAACACTCCAATCCTACCCCTCCACTACCTCCCAACAAACCATCACCCTCACAGACTCTACAGGCACCAGTAGCAGGTTCTACAGGGTCAGCACTCCGTAGTGCGCATTAAATAAATTATAGCCTCAGAATTACACCCCATCCTCTTCAAAGCGTGCGAGATTTCGGTCTGTCTCAAGGGGTGGTTCTTCGGGGACCTCGCTGAAGTCCTGACCGATATTGAGATCGCCAGTGAAGATGCCGCCTTTGTCCACGACGATGGAGCGTGCATAGACGGTTCCTTCGAGCCAGCCGCCTTTGTTGATCACTACTTTGTCGGCGATGACGCGTGCGCGGGCTTTGCCGTTTAACTCAAAAAGTTTCGTTTTTAACAGGCGCACGAATTCGACGTCGCCCTTTTTGTCCACGAGGACGTGATCTGCTTCGAGCAAACCGGGCATACGACCTGTAAGACGCAAGGTCGCTGTGCCGGTGCAGACGATGCAGCCGCGTAGGCTGCCTTCGATATATGCCGAGCCGCACATGAGGCGCGTGCTCGTGATGTCGCCGCGAGGCCCGAGTTGCACTTCGCCGGCTGTCTGCACGCTTCGGCCAAACGGCCCGGTGATTTTGAAATCGCGCAGGTCAATATACGCACCGCAATCAGGGCACATCGTGCTTTGTGCGGCGGTGCTGAGCACCTGCTTGTGGGCGCAGGAAAAGCACGTCACTTCGCGCTGCTTTTCTCCCACGATCATTCGCGAGAGCTTCGAGAAAATCCCCGGCTCTTTGATGATGCTGCGCTCTCCAGCGAGCGGGCGTTCCAGCGAGTAATGCTGCTGGCACTTCCGGCAGAACGTCGTCTTGGCAGAGACCGACTCTTCCTGTGTGAATCCGCAATGCGGGCACAAGGATGCCATCTTCTCGGTTTGTTTACGGACGTTCTTTGCCACGGAATCAGTGAAGCACACACGCGCCGCGCAGGCTGGGAGCGGAGCCCGCGCGGCGCGAAGTTGTGAAAGCGCTATTCGGCGGTTTGCCGCTTATCGCTGAGCGCCACCGGTGCCGGTGCGGTCGGGCGCACGAAGAATTTCGGGCTGACGCATGGCGACTTTGTTTGGTGTCACTTCGGATTTTCCAACAAACGTGGCACCTTCTTCAATGACGAGGCGTGTTGCCTTCAGATCACCGTAAAGAACTGCGTGCGACTTCAACTCGCACCGCTCTTCGACTGTGATATTGCCATGCACTTTGCCGAGGACGGTGACGGATTTGGTTTTGATTTCGCCTTTGATTTCGGCGTTTTCACCGACGGTGAGCGTGCCCGCGGAGGTGATTTCGCCTTCGATTTTGCCGTCAACCATCAGTTCGTTCTGAAACTTGATGGAGCCTTTGATTTCGACGTCGCTGCTGAGGATGTTCTTAGTGTTTGTGGTGATTTCGGCCATGGTTGCTTGTGTGTGGTTGAGGTTGAATTTCTGCATCGGCGCACGCCGACGACCTGCGGAAGTATGGATTCGCACCGTGGTGTGTCAACGCCTTGGGCGAATGAAACGAAATAATCCGCTATTCGGCCAGTTCCTCTGCCGGATACGTCCAGATTTCGCTCAATGTGGGATGATAGTGGGGGATTTCTGCGAGTTGACGTGCAGTAGCCCGGAATCGCATGGCCACCACGATTTCGTGGATAAGTTCCGCTGCGTGCGGGCCGACGACGGCAGCACCGAGAATTTCGCCTCCTTGTTCGGCAGAGATCAGTTTTACAAAACCGTGCGTCTCTCCCATGCACAAGGACTTGCCGTGATCGTTGAAGGGATATTTCGCTGTGCGGAAAGAGATACCGCCTGCACGCAGTTCCCGTTCGTTCGCACCACATTCGGCGACTTCCGGGTCTGAAAAAATTACCGAGAGTTTCAAGCGATAGTCCGCTTCCTCCATCGGGCCACTGCTCGTGAGGAGGCGTGCGGCGTTGCGCGCTGCGATCTCACCTTGATGAATGGCGATGTGCACAATCTCGAATGGGCCGGCTACATCACCCGCCGCAAAGATGTGCGGCTGCGAAGTCTGCTGTGTAGCTCGCATGGTTGGGCGGCCTTTAGTGAGTTCAATTCCAGCGGCGTCGAGTCCGAGGCCATTCACCATCGGTGAGCGACCAAGCGCGTGGATGATTTGCTCCGCCTCGACGGTTACACTGCTGCCTTCGTGCTCGAAAGTGATGCGCTTTTTCGCGCCCGACATTTCAGCGCGGAGCAGTTTTGTCCCGGCGAAAACTTTCACGCCTCTTTCGCGAAGTCCGTGTGTGAGTGCTTCGGCCACGTCGGCATCCGCGCCTTTCAAGAGTTGCTCGCTGCGTTGGATGATCGTCACGTCGCGTCCGAGTCCCGCGTAGTAGGTGGCAAACTCCACTGCTGTCGCACCGCCGCCGAGGATGATGAGCGATTGCGGGACATGTGGGCTTTCCAGCACATCGTCGGTCGTCCAGTAACCGACATCTTTAAGCGAGGGCAGGGGTGGCTCACTAACCACGGAACCAGTTGCCAGCAAGAATGTGCGCCCTGTGATACGCTGGACGCCGCCGCTGCGCAGTGTGACATCCACAGTTCCGGAATCTACAAAGCGTGCAAAGCCGCGGATGAGATCGAACTTTCCGTTCTCCAACTGCCCTCGGCGGTAGTCTGCAAACTCGCCAATAAGCCGACGTTTGCGCGCGAGGATTTCGTCGCCATGCACTTCGAGGGCACCAGCGCGAAGACCGAATTCCGCAGCGCGCCGCACCGATACGGCGCGACTGGATGTCGCGAGTAGTGTTTTGCTCGGCATGCAGCCGCGCAGGATGCACAGGCCGCCGAGTTCTTCCGCCCCGTCCACGACGCAAGTTTTTAGACCGAGTGAAACGGCTGTTCGCGCCGCTGCGTAGCCAGCGCTGCCGCCGCCGATGATGATGAAATCGTAGTTCATAGTTTTTCGGGAAGGACAAGGTAGATTTGATGATATTGCGGCTCGAAAAGTTTCACGCTGGTTTCCTCGATTTTTCCATCTTTCAAACGTCCCATCGTGTGGACCAGTCCGCGCTCGGCCGGTGTGACATAGCGGAGAAACGGCGGGGCTTGTCGCGGACTTTCAGCGAGCACTTTTGCAAACGGTTCCGGCGGTGCTTTGCGTTCGAGGATTTTTGCGGAGTTACTCACCATGAGCAGTTCCGAGAGATTCGTGCTGGTGTGCGATAGGTCGTCGAGCAGCACATAGCGCACGCGCCTTTCGCGAAGGGTTGTGGCGGCTTCAGCGGGGTTTTCGGTCAGAAAAAAACGCGCGCTGTCGAGGATGCCAGCGAGACTTTGATGGCTTGTTCCGGAAACCCCAGGCTGTCCGGACCAATATGCGATTTGCGGAGACGCCCACCACGGTGCGAGGAAAGCGCCGGGTTCACGCATGAACGTCGCGACTCTGCGCCATTCGTCCTGCACGGAGCGTCGCCATACGCGTAACTCGCGTTCCTCTTCGCTCGGGTGCAACATCCCCGACCACGCGAAAGCAAACGGCACCATTGCCAAAATGCCTGTAACCCAGCCCGCCCAGTGGATTCGAAACGAGGCCAGTTGCCACGGCAAAGAAACGGTGAGTGCGAGCGCGAGGTAGTAGCCCCAGCGCATCTGCCAGACGGTGAGGCAG
>CAMBOD010000328.1 GCA_945868985.1 Prosthecobacter debontii
CATCTTGGTCGCGCTCGGCATTGTATCCTCAGCCGCCTTCGTTGGCATTCTTCGCCGCCGGTTCTCATCCGGGTTGCGCGCGTTTCATTATCAGCTTTTTGCCGTCGCTACTATTCCAGCAGGCATAGGCGCGCTTTGGGTTGGCAGTCATTTCTTCACCACTCATCTCCGGCATCGCGACATTCTCGCCATCGGCTCCCTCGCTGGGATCTGCGGAGGTCTGCTTCTCGCATTTGCGTTCGACCGATTAGCAGGCATTGCCTACCGTCACTTCGTCACACCATCAATTCCCAATGAGACCGCAACGCCTCCTCAATAACAGGAAGAGGAAGGTGTTAGGCTGGCACGAGTTTCCTGTTGAGGGCTGAGGCTTGTTTTGGAGGTTTTGCAGGTGGCGGGCGGCGGCACGACCCTTCACGTGCCACCATCGTTGCTGGCGCTACGCGCCAATCATTTCGCGCAGTTTGATTGGTAGAACTCGTTTTACTCCGCTTGCTACGAGCGCTTGTAGTGCAGGCTCAGGGTGTGGAAGGTCTGGTTGCCGGTGTTTGCGCTGACGTTGAAATAGATCAGCTCCACCGCCGTGTTGTTCTTGTTCCATTTGTAGCCGACGAGCGTTTGGGAAGCGTTGCCGTCGGGCGTCGGCGCGGTGCTGCGGACGATCTGCTGGCCCTGGCCGTAGAGGCGTTCGAGCATCTGGCGTTTTTCGCCGAGACAGGCGCCGTAGCGTTCTTCGTCCCAGCCGTCCTGTTCGTATTGCAGTTCCACTTCCACGAGCTGGCCGCCGCTCAGGCGCTCGACGATTTTTCCGTCCTTGGCTTTGTCTTTGGAAAGCTGGCCGCCGAGGAAGTAAAACATCACGCGCCGAAGTTCCGGCGGCTTGGGCGCGGTTTTGTCGGCGGGGTCCGGCTTTTTAAACCCCGTCACCGTCACCGCCCATCGCGGGCCGACTTTCCGGCGCTCGATGATGTTCAGTTTCGCCGAGCCGATCTTGCTCTCCATGCGATCCGACGGCTCGTGCCACACGAGGCTGAAAGGAGGCGAAATCTCGTTGCCATTCGATGCGGGCGGCAGGGGAGCGGGCGTGTTTTTCTGCGCAAAGGCAAATGTCGTCAGTGCGAAGAGCACGACAAACACTGGCCGGAGCGCGGAGCAAAAAGTCATTCGACGCATACGAGCGTGGAGAGTGGGCTGTGGGCAATCGCAAAGAGGGTGGCGTGAATTTCCGGCAGCACCGGATTTTTCCGTGAGCCTCTCTCTCGCCTGTCCTCTCGGGCGCTACTTATACTTCGCCTGAATCTCCGGCCAGCGTTTCAGAAAAGTATCGGCCATGATGGCGTGGCCGGTGCCGTTCGGGTGGATGGCATCGCCGCCGTGGGTCTCTTTGATGCGAGCGAGCATCGGCGTGCGGATGTCCACCACGCTCACGCCGTCCTTGCCGTCGAGCGAGAGGAGCCACTTGCTATACTTCGCGAGCACTTGGTCGTAATACGGATAAGCCGTGCGGTAGCCGAATTTCTTCGGATCCTTCTCCGCTTCCACGTCGGCCTCCGCATTTGCCTTGGCATAAAATGCCTCCTTGCCCGCAGCATCCAATCCCTCCGGCAAAGCGGGGCCAGCCGACGCGAACGGCGGCGGCGTGAAGAGAATCAAGTGCGCGCCGGCGTCTTTCGTCTTTTTGGCCAGCGACAGGACGCCTTCCTGATACGCCGCAAAACGCTTTTCGTTAAAAGGGTGGTAGATGCCGTCATTGATGCCGTAGCACGCGACGACCCACGTGGGTTTTTCCTCGGCGATCAACTTGCCGACCCAGTTGTGCGCGCATGGACGGCGACCGGGATGATACGCTTCGCTCAAGTTCGAGAGCGTCTCGCTCATGTGCCCCCAATTGTAAATCTGCGGCGGATTGGTCGGGTTCTGTTTAATCAACTCCGCCTTGATGGTTTTCACATACCCACCCTGCTTGGTGATGCTGTCGCCAAGGAAAAAGAACATCTGCGGCGCGGCTTGCGGCGCAGGCTGTGGAGCGGGCTTTGGCGCTGCTGCTGGTTCCTCAGCTCGCAGGAAACTGACAAGACCAAGACTGAGGGCGCAAATGAGACGTGTGATTTTCATGCGGAAAACGATGGTGAAACGGCGGCGCGTTGGCAAGGAAAGGAAAAACCGGATGTGCAGCGAACAAGTTCCGAACCGCAGATGAACGCGGATAAACGCAGATGGTGAAAAGTTGTTGCTGCAATGAATCTGCGTTCATCCGCGTTCATCTGCGGTTTAAAAAGTCACCACCGCGCTTCCCAATCCACCCATTCTGCGGCATCTCAGCGCCATGAAATCGCTGCTCCTGCTTCTCTTCGCGTGCCGCCTCATCGCTGCGGAGCCTCTGCGCGTGGGCATGGACATGAGCTATCCGCCCTTTGAAATGCGCGATGAAAAAGGACAGCCCGCCGGAGTGAGCGTGGATCTCGCACGGGCGGTCGGCGAAAAAATCGGACGCCCCGTGGAATTTGTGAACATGCCCTTCGACGGCCTCATCCCAGCGCTGCGCACCAACCGCATTGACGTGGTTCTTTCCTCCATGACAGCGACGCCCGAGCGCGCGCAGAGCGTGGATTTTTCCGAGCCCTACCTGCGCACCGGCCTCTGCCTGCTCACGCCCGCGACGAGCGACATCCAAAGTGTGGCCGACCTCGACCGCGCAGGAAAAAAGGTCGCTGTGATCAAAGGAACCACCGGTCATCTTTGGGCGGTGCAAAATCTCAAGCGGGCGCAGCCGCTCGTGCTTGCGAAAGAAACCGCCGGTGTGCTCGAAGTCACGCAGGGTAAGGCGGACGCTTTCATCTACGACCAGATGTCCACGCTGCGAAACTGGCTCGGCAACCGCGACAAGACGCGCGCCGTGCTGAAACCATTCAAAGAGGAAGCGTGGGCCATCGCATTGCGCAAAGGCAACGACCCGCTCCGCACGCAAGTGAACGCCGCGCTCGCCGAGCTGCGAAAGGATGGATTTTTCGACCGCGCCGCCGACAAATGGCTGAAGGAACAAAAAGCGGAGTTTGCCAAACTGGGTGTGCCTTTCGTTTTCTAACGCCATGAGCAACGTCCGCGCAGACCGCACCATCGAGCATGACTGGTCGCCACGCAAAATTCCTGAGGGAGTTGTGTGGGGCGAGGGATTTTACTGCGAGAGCGCGCAGTGCTTTTTGCATTTCAAAGGCACGCGCAATCCTGCGGTGGAAATCGGAAAACACGTGAGCGTTTATGCCGCCAGCCAGTTCGCAGTCGCGAAGGATGCCCACGTGCGTATCGGTGATTTCACGCTGCTCGTCGGTGCGCTCATCACTGCGGAGACAAGCGTGGAAATCGGCTCGCATTGCCTCATCTCGTGGGGCGTCGGCATCGCCGATAGCGACTTTCATCCCGTCTCCGCCGCCGCCCGCCGCGTGGACGCCGAAGCGCTCGCGCCCTACTACGAAGGCAAACCCGAGCGTCCGCTCGAAGCCGTGCGATCGCGTCCCGTCCGCATCGGCAACAACGTGTGGATCGGAATGAACGCGATCGTTTTGAAAGGCGTAACCATCGGCGACGACTGTGTGATCGCCGCCGGTGCCGTAGTGACCAAGGACGTGCTGCCCGGAACAATCGTGGCTGGCAATCCAGCGCGTTTTGCGAAACGAGTGCCATGTTAACCCGTCGAAATTCCATGCGAATGACGCTTCTCTACTCCTCTGTATTCTTGATGATTTCGGTGACGACGTCCTTTGCCAG
>CAMBOD010000329.1 GCA_945868985.1 Prosthecobacter debontii
GTCAGTGCCTTTAGTGCAGAAAAATTTAGGGACTATCCATTGCGCACTGAATCAAACCACGAAGACACAAAGGCAATGAACGGGAGCTGTATCCAAAGTCTCACTCTTCGTGTCTTGGTGCCTTTGTGGTTCCATCTGCATCGTTCCGGGTTTGCGCTACTCCGATTGCCTACAAGTCGAGTTTGACGAGTAGTTCTTCGATGGTGAGCTTGTTGCAAATAATCTGTCTGTCCCTTGGCGCTAGTCCTTGGCGCTACCTATTTCCCCTCATGCGGAAGATTGTGAAGGTGAATCAATCCATTGACTGTTCCATATGCGATACGATCCTTTGAAACCTCAATGACCGGCGTGGAAATCAAGCTAGGCTCAAGCTTGCGCAATAGCATTTGGCCGGAAGCATTATAAACAGCCATCCCTTCGTCCTCAGAGGTCACGGCGAAACGTCCGCCGGAAAGTGGAAAAACGCGCTCAACGGAGCCAATTTTCGGTTCCGCTTCCCAGAGTTTCGCTCCGGCAGGATCAAAGAAACCCACATATTCCCCGCCCACAGCCACGACACCATGACCTGTGACACACACAGCGTGTGTCACTAAATGCCTGATCCCATTTCCTTGCATCAGGATATTTCCCTTTGAATCCACCGTGCCCGTCGAGTGGTCATTACAAAAAAACATTCTGCTGCCTTTGTTCGGATCGGCTGTCGCCACGGCATCCACTCGCGCCGGAATGTCCTTCGTCCACAATTTTATCCCATCGTAAGAATGACAGTCCATGTTACCCAACACATTCACAGAGACGATATCATTCGTTTGAGCAATCGACAGGCCCGCCTCGAGCACGGAAGACTTTGACACCCATAGCGGTTTGCCTTCATCCACAGAGTAGGCTTGGATATCGCCTGATTGGATCGTGAAAAACATGGATTGATCATTTGAAAATACGGCTTGGCCGTCCCTGGCAAGTTTTCCATTCACTGGCGCATTCCTCCACACCTCTCTGCCATTGAAATCCACCAAAGCGATCCCGTTTCCGATCAATAGAGCCCTTTGCGTTTTTGTGTTCACAAGCACTTGCGCTTGCCGCCAAAGCTTGGTTCCCGCGACACCTGAATAGCGCCAGCGTTCCTTCCAGTCGCTGTCAAAGGCGACCATGTCCCCTTTGTCCACAGACACGATATAGCCCGTATGAGGCAAAAGCGAGAAACCGCTATGAACCTTCGTTGCGATTTTCTGCTCGACCTCAGATGCGCAGCCAGCAACAGCGGCCAGCAAATATAAAAATAGGAAAAAAGGATTCATATTATTAGTAAACCAGCCATTTAGGTTTCGGGTAGTGAATGAGGGATGATTTGGATTTTTCGAGTTATCAGGATAGGGGCAAGGGACAGATAGATTTACTCCCCGCTACCTCCCCAGCACTTCTCCGAAAAACTTCTTCATCGCAGCCCATGATTCTTTGTCGGCTTTTTCCTGATAGGCGGGGCCGGGCTTTGTGAAGCCGTGTTGCGCGCCTTCGTAGGTGACGAACTTCATGTCGGCCTTCGCCTTTTCCATCTCCGCTTTGAATGCGGGGACTTCCTTGTTCACGTGATCGTCCGCCGCGCCGTGGCAGATGAGCAGGCGGGCTTTGATTTTCCCCGCCTCCGCCGGGAGCGTCGTGCTGAGTCCGCCGTGGAAAGAGACGACGCCGCGCACATCCGCGCCGCTGCGGGCGAGTTCGAGGACGCTGGTGCCGCCGAAGCAGTAGCCAATTGCACCGAGCTTCTTCGCATCCACGCCGGGTTGCTTTTTCAATTCATCCAACCCGAGCAAAACGCGACGGCGCAGCAACGGGAGATCGTTTTTGTAAGTGCCGGCCTGCACGCCACATTCCTTCGGGTCCGTCGGGCGGACGCCCTTGCCGTAGATGTCCGCCGCGAAGGCCACGTAGCCGAGTTCGGCGAGCTGCGTCGTGCGGGTCTTGGTGTATTCCTGCAAGCCCGTCCAGTCGTGCACGACGAGGACGCCGGGGCGCGGAGCCTTCACCGCATCGTCGTAAGCGAGGAAGCCTTCGAGTTCCGCCGAGCCGTCCTTGTAGGTGATGAGTTCGGTTTTCACCTTCGCAAAAGAAGGAGCGGCGAGAGCAAGGGCGATGGCGAGCGTGGAGAGGAGTGTTTTCATACGCGAGTGAGTATCCGCTCACGCGGACAATGCCAAGCGCGGTGCCGTATTAAACCACGAAGACGCAAAGACCCGAAAGCAATGAACCGGGGCTGCAAAGTCTCACTCTTTGTGTCTTGGTGCCTTGGTGGTTCCAACTGCATCGTTCCAACCCGTGCTTCGCCGATTGAGTTCCAGCACACCTGCCATGGCTTGGAGTTATCGTTCCAGCGAGCACGCGTGACAGGCGAAACCAGCGCCGAATGAAACGAGCCACAGGTGATCCGGTGTGCTGCCGTTTGCAGACAGCGCACGCTCGGCGGCGAAGAGCACGGATGGGCTGCTCATGTTGCCGCACACGCGGAGCACTTCATCCGCTTCGGCGAGCGCGTGGCCTGGCAACTGCGCGCGAATCGCCGCCAGCACGTCGCGTCCTCCGGCGTGGCTGATGATCGTTGGTGCAGCGTGTCCATTTGCGCCGGGATAAAGACTCGCCACCGCCTGCGCCGCGACCTCGGGCACTGCGCGATGAAGCTGATTGCAAAGCTTTCCGCCGCGATTTACGAAACGGATTTTCTCCCGCTCTGCAGGTATGTGCAGCGAGCGGAAATCTCCGAAGCGCCAACCGGCATCGGCACTGCCATCGAGCACGACCGCCGCCGCGCCATCGCCGAAAAGACACAGACTGATGAGCACGCCGGGATCATCGTCCACGTAAAAAGCAGCGGAGCAAATTTCCACGGCGACCACAGCAGCACGGTGACCCGGATGCGCGGCGAGATAATTACTCGCAGCGCGCAGCGTCGGGATCGCAGCGCCGCAGCCCGCGCCTGTGACATCCATGAGATATGCCGAAGGAGAAAGGCTGACAGATTCCGCAATGTGACTACTGAGCCCGGGGCAAAGATAACCCGTGCAGGTGCAGACAAAGAGCGCGTCCACAGAACCAAAATCTGCCTTCGCCATCGCTGCGCTGAGCGCGCGCGTGCCGAGTCGTGCCGCTTCACGCTCAAAGGTCTCGTTCAAATCTTGCGCACTGCGGTCGAATATATCGCCTAGCTTATCGGCGGCAAAATGCCGCTTTTCGATCCCGCCATCGCCCAGCAACACGCGCTCCAGAATGTCGCGCGAACGTGGCTTTAGTCCGCGCACAAAACGCGCGTCGCGCAAAGACTCCCAGCACTCCCGTTGTGTCCATGAGCGTTCAGGAAGTGCGGTGGCGATGCTGGCAAGTGTCATGGTGCGGAGAGTCAGTAATCATTTCGTCGTGGCGATGCGCGAACAATCTCCTGTGGTTTGTTTCGACTCATCGGACTTTTAGATAGAGCGTTTCAAATCGGACAACGCCGAGAGAGAGCAGCATAGCAGAAAGTTTTCGCCCGCACCGATTCAGCAAGAGCGATTGCAGTCGCCGCGCCCAAGCGATTCTACGCGCGAAATGCCGACGATGCGCGAGCCTGATTTCCGCCGAAGCAGTTCCCCAATCAATTACACCAGTGCTCCATCGAACGAGCGGCTCCGTCGCAGCGAGCGCGCTTTGAAATGCCATGGTCATCCCGTTTCCGGTAAAGGGCGGGATCATCGCAGCAGAGTCGCCGATGCGGACGCGACCGTCATCG
>CAMBOD010000330.1 GCA_945868985.1 Prosthecobacter debontii
CTCCATCTGCCCGAACTGCGCAATCACCACCGTCGCCCCGACCGCTTCGAGCTGCTGCCGCCACGTGCCGAAGTTCAGTTCGCGCTCCTGCAAATAAACCGTGTCCGCATCCACCGCCATCGAGCGGAACACCGGCTTCTGCTTGGCAAACGCCTTCGTCAGCAACGCCTCCAGCCACCCCGACTTCGCCTCGCGCACAAAATTCGTCCCGCCCACGAAAACCACGGTCTCATTTTCACCCAGCGTAAATTTTCCGCCGGGAAACGGCGTCGTCACCGGTGGCGTCACGGTATCCGGCGCGAAGCGATTCAGTGGCGGCGCGGGTTTGTTTGGGATGCGCTCACCTTCGGCGAAGGCAATGGAGGTCAGCGTGAGAAGCAGAGTAGTCAGCAGGCGTTTCATGAGTTGGAAGATGAAGAGTGGAGCGTCCAGCGTTCCGTGGATTCGGAATACCATGGCGTGAGGCGCGAATAGTTAGCCACAAATTTCTGCGAATTTCCGTTTTCTGCATTGCGAAAACTGGCGCGGCTGGGTTTCGGTGGGCGCACTTGATTATGATGCGATTTCCCAAAGAACGAATGATGCAACTCCCACGAACACCCCGCGTGAACGAGGATGCCGTGATGGTGTTGACCACGGATGACACGGATTTTCACGGATGGGAAAGCACAGGACATTCTTCTATCCGTGTCCATCCGTGTCATCCGTGGTTGGAAAATGTGCGGCAAGCTCTGCATCGCTGCGACGTGGATGTTTTAACCATGGATGGCTTTCCCGAAGGAGCTAAGCATCCATCCGTGTCCATCCGCGTCATCCGTGGTTCATCATTGTGCGGAATCCATGGGCGCGGAGTCCTTGCACTCATTGCAGTGCTGGTGATTTTCATTTTCCTGCCTACGGTGTGCATGGCTGCGGATTCTGCAACAGGCACCCTGCGCGCCGATGCGTTCCGGCACTATGTGGAGCAGTTCAACAAGGACGATGAGGAGCTTTACAAGAACGCGATTCCCAACTCGGAGGCGTGGCAATTTCTCAAGGACAACATCCCGCTCTTCGAGTGCCCGGATGCGGACATCGAGCAAACGTATTATTTTCGATGGTGGACTTACCGGAAGCACATCAAGCAGACACCGGACGGGTGGGTGATTACGGAGTTTCTACCGAATGTGTCGTGGGCGGGGAAGCACAACACGATCAGTTGCCCGGC
Organism: Prosthecobacter debontii; assembly: GCA_945868985.1. Classification (GTDB taxonomy): domain Bacteria; phylum Verrucomicrobiota; class Verrucomicrobiia; order Chthoniobacterales; family Chthoniobacteraceae; genus SXWH01. The sequence goes on from CAMBOD010000330.1 coordinate 1,208, forward strand.
TGCGCATCACTTTTACGAAGGGCGCTGGCTGCACGATGCGAAATACCTGAACGACTATGCGCCGTTTTGGTTCCGCAAGGGGGCGAGTCCACGCTCGTATAGCTTCTGGGCCGCCGATGCGCTGTATGCGAATTACCTCGTGCGGCACGATGGGGATCAGGTCACGGGGTTGCTGGATGATTTGGTGGCGAATTATCAGGCTTGGGAAAAGTCGCGTCTGCTGGGCGACGGACTTTTCTGGCAGATTGATGACCGCGACGGGATGGAGGTCTCCATCGGCGGGAGCGGGAAGCGGGCGACGATCAATAGCTATTTGTTCGGCGATGCGCAGGCACTCGTGAAAATCGCGAAGCTGGCGAGGAAGACTGAAATCGCGACGGAATACGAAGCGAAGGCGGCGCGGCTGCGTCAACTTGTGCAGGAGAAACTGTGGGACCCGGAGGCGAAGTTTTTTAAGACGCGTCCGAAAGGGGAGGGGGATTTGCCCTTCGTGAACGTTCGCGAATTGCACGGTTTCACGCCGTGGTATTTTCATCTGCCAGAGCATAGCAAGGGCTACGAAGTGGCGTGGAGGCAATTGACCGATGCGCAGGGTTTCATGGCTCCATTCGGCCCGACGAGCGCTGAGCAAAGGCATCCCGGCTTCCGCATTTCCTACGAAGGTCACGAGTGCCAGTGGAACGGACCGAGCTGGCCGTTTGCGACGGCGGTGACACTCACCGCGATGGCCAATGTGCTCAACGACTACGAGCAGGATGCCATCAGCAAAGCGGACTATTTTCAGTCGCTGAAAACCTACACGCGCAGCCACCATCTCACGCGAGCAGACGGGCGAGTGGTTCCTTGGATTGATGAAAATTTGAATCCTCAGACGGGCGACTGGATCTCGCGCACGCGGTTGATGAAGTGGAAAAACGGAACGTGGGACGCTGGCAAAGGCGGCGTGGAGCGCGGCAAAGACTACAATCACTCGACCTATTGCGATCTCGTGATCACGGGTCTGGTCGGACTGCGCCCTCGCGCGGACGATGTGGTGGAGGTGAACCCGCTGCTGCCGGAGGGAACGTGGGATTATTTCTGCCTCGACCACATTCTGTATCACGGAAAGACGCTCACAATTCTTTGGGACAAGACTGGGACTAAATACGGGAAAGGGAAGGGGCTGCGTGTCTTTGCTGATGGCCGCGAAATCGCCGCAGCGGATTCGTTAAAGCGAGTGAGCGGGACTCTGTCTGAGAACAAGAAATGATGGTGTCGGTTCCGTGGGCTGCGTCGCTCCGCTCCAAGCATATCGTTACCGTTGTGTGCCTATCCTTTCAAGCAGTCGGAAAATAGAAATCGTATCACATATCGATGTTTACCATTCGTCTTTCACTGTCCACTAGGCAGCGCTCACCGCACGCATCCATCTAGGCTTCGCTACGCGGAATTTGCTGTAGTCCGCTGTGGCGTTTTGGTTCTCTCACCCGCCATGCACATTCCAAGTTTCATCGAGCGCAAACGTGAAGGCGGGGAGTTGGGGGCGGGGGAGATCGCGGAATTCATCGCGGGGTATGCGCGGGGGGATGTTCCTGATTACCAGGCGGCGGCCTGGGCGATGGTGGTGTTTTTTAAAGGAATGTCCGCCGCAGAGACCGGGGCGCTGACTCGTGCGATGCGGGACAGCGGGCGCGTGCTTTCATATCCCGAGGGTTCGCCGCTGAAGGTGGACAAACACAGCACGGGGGGAATCGGCGACAAGGTGTCGCTGGTGCTCGCGCCGTTGCTGGCGTGCGCGGGGGTGTGGGTGCCGATGATCAGCGGGCGCGGCCTCGGCATCACGGGCGGGACTTTGGATAAAATGGAGAGCATCCCCGGTTTTCGCACCGGGCTGGCGGAGGACGAGGCGCTGGCGCAGCTCGCGCGCATCGGCGTGGTGATGATCGGGCAGACGGCGGATTTGTGCCCGGCGGACAAGAAGCTCTACGCGCTGCGCGATGTGACGGCGACGGTGCCGAGCATCCCGCTCATCGTCGCGAGCATCATGTCGAAGAAACTCGCGGAGTCACTCGACCGGCTCGTGTTGGATGTGAAATTCGGCAGCGGTGCCTTTATGAAAACACGCGCCGATGCGCAGGTGCTCGCCGATGCGATGTGCGCCGTGGGCGCAGAGTGCGGTGTGGAGACGACGGCGATGTTGAACGCGATGGACGAGCCGCTCGGCCACACAGCGGGCAACGCGCTGGAGGTGTGGGAATCGGTGGAGACGCTGCAAGGACGCGGCCCCGCCGACCTCGTCGCGCTCACGCTGAATCTCGCAGAGAAAGTTTCACCCGTGCCGCGCGAACAACTCGCTGCGTGGCTCACCGACGGCACGGCATGGCGCAAATGGACACAGCTCGTTGAAGCGCAAGGCGGTCGCGCCGCTGACACGGAGCGCATTTTGGAAATCCACCGCGCACCGATTCTCCATCAAGTCCGCGCCGCACGCAGCGGCACGCTCGCTCGGATGGATGCGGAACTCATTGGTCGCGCTTGTGTCGCGCTCGGCGCAGGCCGCGCGAAGGCGA
>CAMBOD010000331.1 GCA_945868985.1 Prosthecobacter debontii
GCCGTCCATCGTCGCGAATGCGATCCTGCTCCTCCGCCTGTCGGTTGTAGCTCAGCGTGACGCTGGCCTTGCTCAGCCATGGCGATAGATCTTGCATTTCAAGCCGCGCATAACCCAGCTCGCGGAGTTGATCGAAATCACGGCGCAAATCCGTGCCGGTCGTGGTGCCGTCGAAGCTCCTGCTATAAATCGTCGAGTGCCAGCGCGGTGCATTGTTTTGCTCGAAACGCTGGAAGCCAAGTGTGAGCTGTGCATTTTCTGTGGGCCGCCAGACTGCGGTAAAGTCCCCGTTGAACTCGGTATAGCCACTTTGCAGTTGCTTGCCAGTGAGGTCGCCACCGCGCAGGTCGTCGTAGTCCTTGTATGTGATCCCTCCCGCGACGCCGAGCTGTGGCGATAGCGCGAGATCAAATTCGCCGCGCGCTGTGTGTGAATTTTCCGCCGACGCGTAACGATAGATCGCCGCCCCTTGCATTTCCGGCCCACCGCTGACTGTGGCAACTGGTGATTTACCTGTTGTTTTCCCGTCCGCTTTTTCCGGCCAGGTAATCAGCGAAGGCTTGCGTGTGATTGCGTTCACCGTGCCGCCGATCGCATCACTGCCATAGAGCACCGAGGATGGTCCCTTTACGACTTCCAGACGCTCAATGCTGTATGCATCAATCGTGCTCCAGTATTGATTCGGTCCTTCACGAAAGACTGCGTTGTTCAGACGGATTCCATCCACCAGCGCCAGTGTGCGGAATCCGGTGAAGCCGCGGATGATCGGCGACGCCTGCGCGTATCCTGTGCGTTGCACCACGACGCCCGGTGTCTCCTGCAGTGCATCTGCAAACGAACGCACATTGCGCCGCCCGAGGAAATCCTCGCGCCCCACCACATGCACCGTCGCGGGTGTATCGAGGATTTTGTTTTCGGAGCGCGTAGCTGTCACCACGACTTCATCGAGGATACTGGTTCGCATTTTTTCCGCCGGAGTCTGCCCGCGGGCAATAACGGCAAGGCAGGCGAGGGCGAGAGAGGTGTTTTTGATCAGTGTGTAGGTATGGTTGAGCATAGTCGCGCGCCCCTTAGCCGCTGGTATGCCAATTGGTCGGCGAACGCAGTTTCTCCCTGTAGAAAAGTATTCCGGAGTCATTCAGGAATTGTTTCCTCATTTTTCGTGGCCAGAAATTGATCGCCGCCGGAGCGAGGCGGGATACTTTTTGTCGCTCATGAATTCGCTCACCCGCCGTCTTACTCTGCCGTTTGTGGCATTTGTGGTCGCGGGTTCGCTTGCGCTCGTGTTGTGGATTGGGGTGGAGGAGCAGCGTCAGTCGCGCGAGCAGTTTGCGGCGATGGCGCGGACGAATGCGGCATTTATCCGTTCGCAAAATCTTCCCGCCAGCGAACGCACTGCCCAGGCGCTCGGCGAGGTGCTCGGTGTGCGTGTGTATTTTCTGGATGCGCTGAATGAATGGACGCCTCCCGGTTCCGGCTGGGACAAAACCAGCACGGCGGAATATCAGGCACTGCCCGCAGAGGGCGGTGTTTTTTCGCCGGAGATTTCCACGGAAGCAGCCGTCGCACGCATCGCGCAAGGGCGCAGTCTTGTTTTACTGCGCGCGGCGGAACCACTCACGGAGTTTTTGTTTCGTCCCCGCACGCTTGGTGTGCTCGGTGCATTTTGGGCGCTTTCCCTCGCGCTTGCATGGGTGCTGGCGCGCGGCATCGTCCGTCCGCTGCGCGGCTTCGTGGCGAGACTCCCTCATATCGCAGAGGAAAATTCCGAGCCGCTGCCCGAGGCATCGCGCACTGATGAAATCGGCCAGCTCGCCCGCGCCTACGATTCCACCCGCACGCAACTCGCCGACGAACGCCGCGCACGCGAGCAGGCCGAGCGGCTGGCCACGCTTGGCAAAATGACCACGGGACTCGCGCACGAAATCAACAACCCGGTCGCCGCGATCAAACTCCACACGCAGCTCCTCGAAGCGGAGGTCGCGGGCGCGCACGACGAGCGTCTCTCCATCATCCTCGCCGAGACGGCGAAGATCGAAAGCCTCGTCAGCCAGTGGATGTTTCTCGCGCGTCCGCAGCCTCCGCAGCTTGCGCCATGCGATCTCGCCGACTTGATCTCAGCGAGCGTGAAAACACTCACCCCCGCAGCCGCACACGCGAACGTAAAAATCATCAATCAACTCACGCCGGGCCTCATCGTGAATGGCGACCGACGGCGGCTCGCGCAGGCTTTCGACAATATCATCATCAACGCCATCCACGCGATGAGCGCGCGTGGTGGGGAGCTGAAGATCGAATGCCGTGTGACCAGCGACAAAGGACGGAAAAATATCATCTCATTCACCGACACTGGCGCTGGATTTTCCAGCGCCGCGATAGCGAAGGGGACTGAACTTTTCTTCAGCGAAAAGGAAGGAGGCATGGGCATAGGCCTCAGCGTCACCTCGGAAATCCTGCGCGCACACGGCGGCGAACTGCGCCTCGCAAATGCTGCTTCCGGCGGCGCCGAGGTCAGCCTCCATTTGCCTGCTGCGAACTAAGTTTTCGGCGCTACAGCACGCCAGCATTCAAGAAATCCTGTGGCAAAATCTTGAGGACGCGCGGCTATCCAGTGCGTAAGTTGTTCGTGGGTGAAAAAGCTGCCGCTCTCGATTTCGGCTGGCGGCAGTTGGAATGGACCATTGTGCACAGCACGGTAGATTTTTACGAACTCCCAGCCGGTTGCCTCGCTCGCGGGCAGTTCGCCGATGCATTCCAGCGATGCGCGCACGCCGAGTTCTTCCTCGAGTTCGCGCGGCGCGGTGATGTCGTAGGTGTCGCCTGCATTCACGTGACCTGCGGCGCTGCTGTCCCACTTGCGGGGATGCACGTCTTTCCAGCGCGAGCGGCGCTGGAGAAATAACTCACCACGTTTGTTGATGACGAAAATATGGACGGCGCGATGGCGCAGTTTCTCTCGATGAACTTCCCCGCGCGGGCGCTGGCCGATGACTTTGTCGTGCTCATCCACCACGTCGAAAATTTCCCCGGTCACATCCTGTGCCTTCGCGGAATGGTCGCCGGACGCTCCGCTCGCGAGGTTTGTCAGCGCGACCCATTGCGCGAGACTCAGTTCTTCCGCACGCGCGGTCTCCGGCACTCCGAGCGCGGCGGCAAATTCCGGCCAGCGTTCGAGTTGGATGTTTTTGCGGAGCATCTTGCGGCGCTGCGCAAATCCGCGCTTCACGAGCGAGATGAACAATCCGCCGTCGCACTCGGGCACTTCGTCGTCGTTCCGTGGTGTGAGGCTCACCACAGCGGAGTCCACTTTTGGAACCGGCGTAAAAATGTGCGCGGGTAAAATGCGAAGTAATTTCGCCTGCCAGCGACGACCGATGAGCAGTGTGAACGCGCCGTATGCCTTTGTGCGCGGCCCGGCGCAAAGTCGCTCCGCCACCTCGCGCTGGAGCGTGAGGACGAAGCCCGCCGCCGGCGACGGCTCTGCGGTGAAATGAAACAGGAGCTGGCTGGAGACGTAGTAGGGAAGGTTGCCGAAAATTTTCACCGGGCCGCGCGCAAACAATTCACGCGGGTCGTAGGTGAGCGCGTCGCCATGCACGACTTCCAGCTTGGGAAACTCTGTGCGCAGCCACGCGATCAAGCGGTCATCTTTTTCCAGCAGCACTCCATTTTCCGAGCGCGCTTGTGCAAACTCTGTGAGTGCGCCGAGTCCTGGTCCAACTTCCAGCCATGCATCGCCGGGCGCG
>CAMBOD010000332.1 GCA_945868985.1 Prosthecobacter debontii
GTGCTCCTTGTTGGCAACGATGCCGTTCAGGATGTTGCGAAATACGGCGTCGCTGGAGGTGAACTTCAGCGTGAATCCTGAGTGGTGAACGAGTTTCTGTTCGGCTTTGGGATTCGCCATAGGCGCGCCCCCCGGTCCCGGCCTTGGCCTTGGCTCCTCGCGGGCGGGCTTTGGCTCCTCGCGTTTGAGTTCGATGAGAGTCACGTCCTTTGCAGCAAGCATGAGATTGATGATGGACTCAAAGGCAAGCAACTCGCGGCTCAACTGCGGCACTAGCGCCTTCTCCGGCGACTTGCTGGCGTATTCCGGAAAGCCCATGTAAAATTTCTCCGCAGCCTTTTCCGGCGCCAGCGTGAGACGTGCGTCTCCCGAAGCTTTGGCGGTGATGCGTGCGACGGTTTCTTTCAGCTTGTCCTGAAACTCAGTGGGCGAAAGCGATTCCACCGGGTGGACGGTGTCTGCGAGGTGCTTTTGAAACGCGGTAATCTTTTCCTGATATGCGGCCTTTTGCGCGACGATTTTATCCCGGTTCGCCTTGTCGGGATACGGGTGCCCGCCTTGAAGACGTTTTAATTCGTCGAGAGCGTTATGATATTCAGTATCGGCGGAACTGCTGCGATCCATCGCCGAATAGGTGAGATAGCCAAGTGCACCAACGCCGACGACCATCGCGGCACCAAACCCGGCAAGAAATTTATTTTGGGTAATCCAGCTCATTTCAAGTCAATCGGGTTTTTGAGTTTGAGCGGGAAGGAGTAGGGAAAGGCCCAGTGGGCCGTGTCGTCACTTCCCCGGATGATCTTTGACTCATCCTTCGGCGCTTCCACGTAGGCAGAATCAGCGATGTTTTTTAAAAATTGATCCACGATTTTTGTCCGGTCACTGTTTCCGGCGTCTTTGCTGAGGTAGAGACCCTGAACGGTGAGGATAACTGGCGGGGCTTCTTTTGGCTTTGTCGGCACAGCCGTCGCTTCCCTTTCCTCGTTCTTGGGCAACTCAAATGAGGTAACCCATACATAGTCCTGCGGTAAACGCTGGTTGATGTCGTTGATGACTTTGACCCAATATTCCCGCTCCTCGACAGTCTTCAAAAGGGGTTTCGTAGATTTTTTAAGATTCTCAATTTCGTCCAGCGCTTTCTTGATCTTGGCTTCCTCGTCTGCGAGCGGTGCCGACTGGGATTGAATTCGCTCAGTGACCTCGGCTGTCGTATCGGCGGCTCGTTCGTAATATTGCCACCAACCGGCAAGGCAGGCGAGGACGCACACGCCCGCCGCGATGAGGAAGGGGCGCTGGGCCGAAATGCGATCCGCTTTCGTGACGCTGGCTGGACGGAGATTCAACTCCATCGGACAACTCACTGCGCCCCGTAGTGCAAGGCCGACCAATTCGCCGAGCATATGCGCGTCGCGCCCGACCTGCTCCACATCCAGCGAGTCCGCGACGGAGACGTTGCGCAGCGGGTTGAAATATTCCACGTCCATACTCGGGAATTTCTCCTGAAAAAACTCACGCATGTAGGGCAGTGATGCTGTGCCGCCGGAAAGCAATACGCGCACCGGTTGCGATCCGCCGTGCTCACTGCGATAGAAGGTGATGCTGCGCGCTATTTCCTGATGCAGACGCGTCATCTGATTGCGGATGATTTTCGAGATGCGTGCAATTTCCGCATCTTCGTGTTCGGCGTAACTGCCGCCGAGACTGACGAAGCCATCGTCCACCTTGCGCTTGTCCGCTTCTGTGAACGCAATCCCTAAATCTTTTGCGATAGCAGTCGTGATGGTGCTGCCGCCGATGTTCAGGCGTCTTGGGAAAATTTTACCGGGTTCGCAAAAGAGAAGATTTGTTGTGCGCGAACCGATGTCCACCAGCAGCGTGCAGCCATCGGCATCCGCATAATTGTAGCGGAGCGCATTATAGAGAGACATCGGCGCGATCTCCACGACGCCGCTTCGGAGGTTGGCGCTCTGCACCGCGTCGTTGATGTCATCAAGCAAGTCGGCCTTGATTGCCGCGAGAATCACCTCCATCTGCCCGCCTTTACCTTCATCAAGCAACTGCCAGTCCCACACGACTTGATCAATCGGGTAAGGAACGTTTTGCGCTGCCTCGAAAGCCACGATCTGCTCCACCTGCGAGGCATCGCCTACAATCGGAAGCCTCACAGGACGCGTAAAAATCGTATGGGAGGCGATGGCATAATTTACCTGCTGCCGCTTCAGTTCAAATCCGGATACCAACTGCTGGATTTGCAGCTTGGTCTGCGCAACGCGTGAAGCATCGGCAGCGGGGTCGCCGAGAATTTCTACGTGCTTGTAGCGCACAAGCACAATGCCTCCGCTCGGGTTGGTTTGAAACTCAGCTAGACTGATCGTCTGTGTGCCGAGATTGAGGGAGAGGATGCGGTTTGGTGCGGCCATTCGATTGCCTACGAAATTCTCAGATTAGCGGCTGGGGCTGGGTTTGACTGCTTCGTAACGATCCCACCAGAGAACTTGAAAAGGTGTTTCGGATTTTGGAACCATGAGACCTGTCATGCGCGGTAAATTTGGCGGTGGCTTGGGCTGCGAAGATTTCTCCGCCAGAACCTGCCCCTGCTTTTCGATTTTGATCCAGATGTTTCCAATCATTCCTTGATTCAGTGGTTTGCCACCCGAGACGCGGTCAAGGGAGCGCGGGGAAATATACATCACCGAAAAGCGGTTCCTCCCCTTGGGGATATTCACATGGGTGACTTCGCCTGGGAGCAGCTTTCCGTTGATTTCCGCGAGGTATTGAATGGTCAGCTCATCCACCATCTCAACGCCCTCCACGTCAAACTCCACCTCGATCTCGAACCATTTGAGATACTCGGCCCGTTTGAGCGGTCCTCCATTGAGACTGAACTCCGGCGAAGAGATCACCGACGGCAGAATCTTGTCAATTTTCACATTCTTCGCCGTGATGGGCACCTGCACTTGGGCAGGCAAAGGAAGTGTGAAAATGGTGACCGCTGCGAAGATTGTGGAGAAAATTTTCATGGCGCCGAGGGCAGTTTGGGTAATTACTTTTTTCGTCGGGAGCGAATCAGCGGTTTCTTTTTTACGAAGGGCGCGAATATGGGAAGAAAAAATTACGAAACTCACAAAGTTTTTAGCTAATGCGCATTTGGAACTGCCACGAAAAGGCGATAGATCCGCTCTTTCAATCGCCAAATTGTGCGCTCAACCGCAACCCATTCGTTGTATCGAGAACCAGCGCTTTGAGCGTAGGTATGAACGTGCGTAAGGCGAACGCACGCCCTTCGAGCGCTGCAAGTTTCGGACGGAGTGCGCCTGCTGCGAGATTCGCGATCATTCCATCACCAGTGCATGTCAGTGCTCCTAGGCGCACTTCGAGATCATCGGTGATTTCGATGCGAGCGGTGATGGTGAGTGTTGCGGTGAAAAACATGGCTTTCGCCGTTGCTGTTGCGCGCAGAGCAAGTGCGCGCGGGCTTTCCGCCGTGAGTGCGATACTCACGCTTTCCGCTTCTGCGCCTTGTTTTTCCGCTGCGCTGCGCACGAAAACCAGCAGTGCGTTTTCGAGTTCTGCCGTGGTGACGGAAATATCGAGCGTCCCTTTTCCACTGCGGATCAAAGCAGGGGCGGACGAAAAAACCGCATCCTCGGCTTGAAGTGAGAGCGTCAATGGCAGCGATTCAAAATACGCGGGAGTTGCGTTCACTTTCACCATGCGCGCAAAAAAGGCAG
>CAMBOD010000333.1 GCA_945868985.1 Prosthecobacter debontii
GGCGGTGCGGTGATGGATGCGGTGGGGCTTGCGGCGGCGCTCGTGCATCGCGGGCTGCGTCAGGTCCGCGTGCCGACGACGGTGCTCGGACAAAATGATGCGGGCGTGGGCGTGAAGAATGGCGTCAATTTCCTCGGCGGAAAAAACGCGGTTGGTACCTTTGCGCCGCCATACGCGGTGCTGAATGACTTTGAATTTCTGTTCACGCTTCCGCAGCGCGACTGGCTCTGCGGCGTGGCGGAGGCGTGGAAGGTGGCGATTATCCGCGACCGTCAGTTTTTCGACTGGCTGAGCGACAATGCCGTGAAGTTCCCCGCGCGCGATGCGGCAGCGATGGAGCAGCTTGTGTATCGTTGCGCCGAGGAGCACTTGGAGCACATCCGCACCAACGGTGACCCGTTTGAATATGGGAGGGCGCGTCCGCTCGATTTCGGTCACTGGAGTGCGCACAAGCTTGAGTTGATGTCGAAGTTTTCCGTGAGCCACGGCGAAGCGGTTGCCTTCGGTGTGCTGTTGGATTCGTGCTACGCGCGGGAGCAAGGGTGGATTTCGCGGGATGACTATTCGGCGATTGAACGCGGGCTGCGTGCGAGCGGGTTTCCGTTGTGGCACGAAGAGGCGCTGGTGCGTGACTCCGCCGGGCAGTTGGAGATTTTTGCGGGTATCCGTGATTTCCGCGAACACCTCGGCGGGGAGTTGTGTGTGACGTTTCCACGAGGGATCGGGGCGCGTTTTGAGATGCACGAAATTGACCTCGCCATGATGGAACGCTGCCTAAAGGAGTTGCGCGAAACGCGTTAAGTCTCTATTTCGCGCAGCGATGATTATCCAGCATCAGCCCCCGCTTCATCTCACATACTGCCTGAACATCCACTCCGGCGAGGCGTGGGCGGATGCCCTTGCAGCTATTCAGGAAAAGACATCGCTCGTTCATCAATTCGTCGCGCCCGACCAATGGTTCGGCCTCGGTCTTCGCCTCGGTGCGCAAGCGGTGAATGATTTAGCAGACGATCCCGTCGCGCGTCGTGCTGCACTTGATGTTTTTGCCGAGCATCAACTGTATCCTTTCTCGGTGAACGCGTTTCCGTATGGACGTTTCCACGAAGGCGCAGTGAAGGAGCAAGTTTATGCACCGGACTGGCGTATGGCCGACAGGCGTAACTACACCTTCGATGTGTGCGACATCCTCGCCGAGTGGCTGCCTGAGGGCGTGGATGGCTCCATCAGCACCGTGCCGGGTTCGTATAAAGATTGGATCACAACGCCCGAGGGCGTCACGTGCATGGCGGAAAATCTGGCATCCGTTGCCGCATACCTCGCCGCTGTGCGTGAGGACACCGGAAAGGAAATCCACATCGGTCTCGAACCCGAACCCGATTGCTTTCTTGAAACCACGGAGGAAACGGTGCGCTTTTTCAAGGAAGTGCTCTGGACCACAGGCGTCGAGGAAGTGAAGCGCATCCGCAAATGCTACACGAGCGAGGCCGAGGAGATCATCCGTCGTCACGTCGGCGTGTGTCTCGATACCTGCCACGTCGCGCTGCAATTTGAAGACCCGCTCACTGCGTTGCGCACGTATCGTAGCGAAGGTGTTCGCGTTTCAAAAGTGCAGCTTAGTGCCGCACTTACCGTTGCCGCGAGTGACGAGGGATGGGAGGAACTGCGGCCATATGCCGAGGGTGTTTATCTTCATCAAGTGAAGGGTCGCGCTGAGAGCGGCGAGATTCGCTCGTGGAAGGATCTGCCTCTTGCGCTCGAAGACAAAGCCGGTCAGCAGGGACTGGATCAGGTGCGCGTGCATTTCCACGTGCCGCTCTTTTTCCGCGAGAGCGGATTACTCGCGAGCACGGCTTCGCTGCTCACGCCGGACTTCTTCCACGAATTGCGAATGGGCGCGACGAGCCATGTGGAGATTGAGACTTACACGTTTGATGTGCTCCCTCCCGAGATTCATCCCGGCGACATGGTGAAGAGCATCGCCCGCGAATACGCGTGGGTGCAGGATCATCTGTAGGCATCTTTCACAAATCTTTTACAACCTCCGCACCAGTGCCTGACACATCCAGTGCGGCGTGTGCATACTTTCACCCAGCGCATGAAAAAGACTGTCTGGATATTTTTGCTCGCCGTGCTCCTGCCAAGTGCAGTGCTCGGCTGGCTGGCGTTGCGCAGCGCAGAGGAGCAGCAGATAGTCTTCGAGCGCCGCACAGCGGAGCTTTATCAAAAGGAAACGGAATCACTCGCTGCGTCCGTGCGCGAGGCCGTCGAGTCGGAGCGGAGATCGTTTGGCGACACGGTGCACAAACTTCTGGCGAAAGGTGACGCGAACGCGCTGGCACGCGATTTTTCCAATACGCTCGCCGATGCGTGGGGGCGTAGGGCCATCGGTTTTGCGCTCGGGCCGGACGGGCGTTTGCTTTCGCCCACCAACGCAGGAGCTGCGAAGAACGCGGACTGGCGGAAGTTTCTTTTGGAAAACAGCTCGTTCCTTAGCAGCACGGAGCCGGCACAGGTATATTACGTGCCCGTCGAGGCGCAGGGGAAAGTCGTAAGCAGGGCAGGCGGCAGGGGCGGCAGCTATGCACTAAATAATGCTGCTCAGTCGCAGGCGGAGCCGTTGGCGAAAGACGCTGAATTGGATGCCTATCGCCAGAGTGCTCAACCCATCCCTGCTACACAGGAGCGAAAGAAGGTGGATGAGCAAGCGAGCCAAGTCGCGCTAGCGCCGAAAAAACAGAGTGTTGGTGAAAAGGAATTGGCTGCAAAGACGAACCAGCCGCCCTCACCCGTTGTTGCCGAGCTTGCCAAAGCCGCAGTTCCGAAAGTCGCAGCGATAACGCCAGCAGCAGCAGTGGAACCACCGGCTGCGGAGTTACAGCCTGCAAAACCAGAACCTTCAAAACCGCAGGAGGGAGCGAGTTCTGTCGCTGGCAGATTAGCAATGCCTTCACCTACACCAGCAGCGCCCGTCGCGCCGGTGAACGTGCAGAAAGACGAAGCGAAAATTGCGACTGCGCTCAGTAGCGATAGATTCAAATCCACGCCCAATGACGCACTGAAATACTCGGATAGCGCGTCCGACACTCCGCAAAAGAAAAGCAAAGAGGAGTTCGGAGGCAGTCGAAAGGGCGATGGTAAATACAGAGGCGGGTTTGACGCGAAGTTTGATAAGCGCGAGCAGGCAACTGCGGACGAGAACAAGCCTGCGGAGGCAGAAAAGCGTGCTGAGCAAAACGTCGTGATTACCAAGGGCGATGTGAATCTGCTCAATCGCAAGGTGGAGCCGCAGCAGGTGGTCACGTCTAGTTTCTCGAACTGGTCGTCCATTCTTCCTTCGACCTCTGACTTTCAGACTCTGACAAAAAACGGCGATGAGGGAACGGTTTCGCGCTTTGTGCAGGATAAACTCGATCTCGTGTTTTGGATTCGCCCGCCCGAGGCGCCGGAGCTTGTTTTCGGCTGCCTCGTGGATGCTGCGGAATTGCGCACGCTCTGGCCTGCTTTGTTTGCCGAGATGCAGGGCAATGAGCGTTACGGCGAGCGTCCCTCTTTTGTGCTGGCGCTGCTCGACGACAAGGCGCGCCCCATGGCCACGCATCTCGGCAGCGATGTGGTGCGTGATTGGAAGCATCCATTCGTCGCCAGCGAGATCGGCGAAGTGCTGCCCCATTGGGAGGCGGCTCTCTATCTGGCAAGCCCGACTGCGCTCGCCGATTCTGCGCGAGGGCT
>CAMBOD010000334.1 GCA_945868985.1 Prosthecobacter debontii
TTCAGTGCAGACGAAAATGAGGCGGGATCATTGAGAGAGACGATTTCGCCGAAGCGGTGACGCTCAACGGCATCGGCCATGACTCCGCCAGGAGAGACCATCACCGGCTTTCCAAAACTCGCGGCATGGAGGAGGACGCCGCTGGAGCCGTTAAAGTTTTTATAAACGCAGAGCACCACGTCGGAAGCGGCAAAGTAACGCGGAATATCTTCCTCGGCGACAAAGTAGTCGTGTTGCAGCACGCGGTGATGTTTGGCGATTTCGGCGACGGCTGCATCGTAGGTTGCGCGGTATTCGGCAGCGACAGGCCCGGCGAGGACGACAACCGTTCGCTCGCGCGGTAGGCCAGCAGCGGAGATGTGAGCGAGGGATTCGGCGACACCTTTGCGATCGCTCATCGCCCCAAAGAGCAGGAGCATAAAGTCATCCGGCGCGATGCCGAATTTGCGCCGTGCCTCTTGAGGGTCGGCAGCATGGATTTCAATGGGGTCCACACCATCGCCCACATGTTCCGATCCAAAACGGGTGCGAGCGCGGTCGGCGCAAATATGGTCAAAGAACGCGAACCGTCTCACCCTGCCGTTACGAAGGGCGTGCCCGAGTATCCAGCGATCCAGCGCAGCGATGATGCGCGTTTTGAATGAAGTAGCGACGGGGCGAAGTCCGTTGTCACGAAAGACGATGCCACTCACTCGCTGTTTGCGATGGGCGGAAAATTCCCGGCGAAACCAGGGCAGGCCGAGAAATGGAAGCGCAGCATCCACCATGACATAGGCGACAAGATCAAATGTCTCCCGCCGGAGCATCGCCTCGACTTCTCTCATCGCCCGCCGATAGACGCGCCATGCGTGCAACCGCCCGTTGATGGATTCGACAGTCGTTTTCAACCAACGCAACTCAACACGCGGATTCGCAGTCGCAAACGCTTGAGCTTGTGCCCTGTGTTTTTCATTCACGCTGCTCGTGGCGATGACGATCTGCGCCTGTTCGAAGCCCTCCGAGGCAACCGCCGCCCGATAATGCACGAAGGAGTGAACATGGAGAAACGGCTCGACGAGCAAAACGCGGCGGATTTCGCTAGCAGCGGGCAAAAGAGTTGGCGGAGCAGTTTTCACAGCTAAAGCGGAGATTCGTGCTGGTGTGCGATGGCGATCACAGTTTGACGAAGACTGCAGATTTCTGCTGCTTGCGAGAACACTTTAGATTTTTGTAACCACGCACTGCGTATCCCACAACGGTATGATGGTTTCAGGTTTATCGCTGAAGAAATCATCGAATGCACTTTTTACCCCCGGCGCACTGAGTTGTCCGTAGTCGTGGGAAAGAATTACGCCACCGCGCAGCATTCGTGGGTAGAAAAACTCTAGGCATCCTAGTGTGGATTCACGGATATCTACATCGAGATGAGCGAGGCGATATTGAAGGTTCTCAGCAGCGCTGCCTATTGCGGATGCGGGGAAAAATCCTTTATGAAAATGGATATCGGAATAGCCGGAGAGGTAGCGGCGCACGTCTTCGAGTGAGGTATCGGCAAAGTCCCCGGTTGCAAAATTACCATCGGTGGCGGCGTTGGTTTGTGGCATTCCCTCGAACGTATCGAAGAGGTGGAGAGGCGTGCCGCATCCCGTTTCACAGAGCAGTCGCGCGCTTCCACCACGATAGACGCCGACTTCAGCGATGGCACCACCGAGGCGCGCTGTGGCTTTCGCGAGAGTCCAGAGATTGTATCGCTCGTGGAGTGTCTGAGTGCATCGCCCGTCGCGGAGGAGTGAAAGGTGGACATCCCAGAAGCGGTCGTCTTTTGCGATGGCAAGGGAGTTGATTTTTTTCAACCGCAGAAAACGCGAACGACGTTTTTCAAGCAACCAGTGTAGTAAGGAGGTTTTCAATCCCATGGATGGGTTCGGTATGGGTTATGATTATTGCTGTCAATCTATGGCGGGGCGGAGTTCCCGGTATATCGCCATGTGCGCGTCGGCGATGGTCGCCTGCGAGTATCGCTGGTGTATAATTTGTGCCGTGTTTCGACTGGGTGGGTGCCCGGATCGCAGCCAGCTTTCGAGTGAGGATGAGAGGGTCTGCCAGTCGAGCGGAGTGGTGAGTGAGGTGTCATCTAAGCCCGCAGTGATGTCGGCGATGCCGCCGGTGCGGAAGGCGAAGAGGCGGAGATTTCTGGCGAGGGCTTCGGCGACGGCGAGGCCGAAGGATTCCTCGGTGGCGACGTGGACGAGAGCGTGCGCGGTGTCGAGGTGAGGAATGAGTTCGGCGCGACTGAGCTTGCCGAGGTGGCGCGCCCACCCCGCGCGCTTGGCGGGGGCGAGGGCGGCGAGGAAGCGGCGACCGTAGTCGCTTTCGCCATCGAGGCCGCCTGCGAAATCAAGGCGAAAGCGCAGGCCGCGCTCATGGAGGCGGCTGGCGAGTTCGAGGAGTTCGAGTTGGTTTTTGTGGACGGCGAGGTGTCCGACGTTGAGCAGCACAGGCTCGGCAGCTCGCTGCGCGGTTGGTGGTTGGAAAAAATCGGCGTTGAGTGCGTTCGGCACACGCCAGGTTTTGCGGGCTAGCGGACGCACTTGTTCCTCGGTGTATGCGGAGTTGCAGATGATGCCGGTGGCTTTGCGGAGAGCGATGGTTTCGAGCCGCGCTGTAAGCCAGTGAAATGAAAACGGGCGGGCGTGGAAATGGCGGGCGATGGCCCTCATGTTGCCGTGGATGGTGACGGCGTTGGGAAAGCCCGAGTATGCGGCGGCTAGTGCATATTCGCGTTCGGTGCCCTGTCCGTGGACGACCTGCGGGCGAATGGTGCGAAGTTTTTTTCGTATGGCGAGAATGGCCGGGAGATAGAAGGTTTTGAGGTAGCCCCAGCGCGGGACGCGGATGGAGTGGTAAAAAATATTCGCCGCGATTTTTTCCGGCGCTGTGAGTGGCTGGCGCGTGCAGCAGAGGATGTGCAGTTCCAGTCCATCCATGCCCGCGAGTCCGGCGATGAGAGCAGCCGGAGCGGGGCCGAAATATGGATCGGTGCGATCCCATTGACGCAGGACTTCGCGCTCGTCGCCGACGATCATCGCTACGCGCAGCGTGTCGTTTTTCATACCCACGAGATGCGTTGTGCGGGGAGTGTGTAGGGTGGCCGCTGAAAGCCGCCGGTGCGTTGTTCTAGTTCCGCGAGGGCTTCGCGGAGTTTGGTGAAAACAAGCTCGGCTGGAGGTTGCATGGTGTCATTGGCGATGACGTAGAGCGGGACGCGGAATGGATTCCAACCCCGGCAATTTTCGATGCGCCATTCGCCGTCTGCGAAAAACGCGGTGGGGAGGCCGCATAAATTCGCGAGATGAAATGGGCCGCTCAATTCGCCTGCGAGAAGACGCACCGAACAAAGTGCGGAGATGGTTTCGCGGAGGTCCACACTGCGGCAATCTTCGACACCATCGGGACAAAGCGAGTAGTCGGGGTGGCCGATGCAGAGCATTCGCAGTCCGGCGGTGCGGCATTTTTCCACGAGTTGATGGACGAGGTCGGGGTGGTAGTTGCGGGTTTTATCCGGGCCGGTTTTGTTGATCGCGCGGAAGTGAAATGCGACATCGCGGATGCCGCCGGGGCGGGGGGGCTCCTGAAAAAGGCGGAACTCCTGTCGCCAGAAGAGCATTTTGTGGTAGCGGGTGCAGAGCAGTGAGGTCTCGAAGACATCGTAGTTTTCTAGACCGATTTTTGA
>CAMBOD010000335.1 GCA_945868985.1 Prosthecobacter debontii
CAGCGCGGAGGCGGCGATGATGCGCACGCCGTGGGTGATGACGAGGCAGGGCACCGCGCGATGGAGAAAGCTGGAGGTGATTTGCGACTCGATGAACGGGCGCACGTTATTGAAGGAATCGCCCCAAGCGGTATCGAGACTGAAAGCGGTGAAGATGACGTTGCGGACGACTTTCTCTTCGTCGCGGGCAGCGGCACGGACGTTGAAATGCGACGGGAGTTGCGTCTCAAAATCGGGGAGTTTTTCAAGGTCCCAAGTAAATCGCTTCCAGCGGATGAGCTTCATGTGGGTGGAAAGTAGCGGGCGGAGTTTTGTAAATCAACGTCGCTGTGCAGGGATACGGAAAATTCTAGCGGGAAAGGTTCCGGTGTCAGTGTTTGGTTTCCGTCGCACCGGACGCGGTGGAGATGTCGCCATCGCCGAGCTTGCGTTTGAAAAGCTCAATGGCGAGCGCGTAGCACTGCTGCGCGAGCACGGGATTGTGGCGCGGCCCTTCGTCGCGGATGAATGCGTGCGCGCCGTTCACCTCGAAGGTCTGATGCCATGTGTTCGCGTCTTCCAGTGCGCGGCGCACTTGCATCCTCCCCTCGAATGGGACGTGCGGGTCCTGCCTTCCCCAAATGATAAGCAGTTCCCCTTTGATGTCGCCGCGCCGCGCGCGCTCCAGTGAGTCGTCGCACATTCCGAGTCCGAGACCGCGTTTGTGTTCTTCGAGCTTATGGATGTCTGTGGGGTAAAGGCTCACCCCGGCCAGCACATCGGGGCTGAAACAATCGCGAAAACACAAATGCCCGCCGATGCACATCCCCATGCTGCCCAGTTTGCCGATGCTCGCAGGGTGGCTTTTCAAAAACTCCCGCACCACGCGCATATCGTCATCATACGAAGCGAGCGGCTTGTTCACTTTGCACCAGTTGCCGCGGTCGGCACCGGCAGCGTCGTAGCCGAGAACCGTTCCCGGTTCCTCGAACTCATGAAAAATCTCCGGCACCGCGACGACGAAGCCGTGCCCCGCCAGCATCATCGCCGTGCGGCGAACGGGGCCGGTCAGTTGGAAGATTTCCGAGAAGAGTGTGATAGCGGGATATTTCCCGGCAGCAGCAGGGCGGAAAATATGCGTCCGCATTGGCCCGCTTGGCGTCTGGAGTTCAACGTGCTCATTGTCTAGGATCGTCATATGGCGTTGGTTGATACTGGCCTGCCAATTCCTGGTAAAGGGTGCAGTAGCGCGCAATTCGTCCAAAGCTGGTGCTTGCGTAGAGGTGTAGATGCCAGCACAGTCACCGCACCCCGACAGAAGTCAGGGAAACAAAAAAACCAACAAAATACTATGAAACACATCCTCACACTCATCGCCGTCGCCGTCAGCTTCACCTTCGGTGCCTGCTGCACACAGAAGTGCGACAAGGCCGCAGACAAATGCCACGGCAAGCCCGCTGACAAATGCGAAAAGAAAGGTGACACCTGCTGCGCCAAGAAAAAGAAGTAAGCAGATTCGTTAGTTTTAAAGGGCGCGTCGCCTTCGGGTGACGCGCCCTTTTTGCTGTCTGCAAACCAAGGAGGCAGACACCCCTTTCGTAGAAAATTTCAAACTCCCTGCAAGTATCCCTCGTTTTTCTGGAATGACCTGCTAAAGGGAGGCATGAGCAAAACTTCGACATTCGCCCGCCGTGGCCCCGACCGCATCTCCGAGGAAATCGCAAAAGTCCTGTGCAAGAAGAAGCCATTGGAGTTCAAGGCACTCTTCGTGGACGTGTATGAAAGCCTCCGTGCGAAGGACGCAACCAGCGGTGGCGAGGAAATGATCCGCCTGCGCGCCTACGAAAAACTCCAGAACTTCGTAAGACAGGGCATCGTGAAAAAAGCCGGCACCACCTACATCGGCGACGGCCGTGCACTCGCTTCCTTTCTCGCGACAGCCGCAGAGCAGAACGCGACTTTTGCAGCAGAGAAAGAAAAGCGCAACCCGACCATTCCACCAAAACCAGTGAAGCCGGCAGCGAAGGTAAAAGCCGTTAAAACAGCAAAGCCCGCGAAAGCCGCCAAGGTCGCGAAGCCCAAAAAAGTCGCCAAGCCCGCCGCGAAAGCAAAGGCAGTGCGGAAGAAGAAATAGTTTCCGCCGACTTTTGGTTGGTTGACTGGAAAGCGGGGCTTGCCGTGAAAGGCCCACTCGTAGCACTTTGCACGCGTCACTTTCCGTCATGAAAAAATCCGCACTCTTCTCGCTCGTTGCCTTCACTTTCGCCCTCCACGCCGGGGAAAACTGGACCGAGTTCCGTGGGCCGACCGGCGATGGTCACAGCGATGCAAAAGGATTGGCCGTCGAGATGGGCGAGGGATTGCACGTGAAATGGAAGACGCCGACACACGGTAAATCGTGGTCTTCGCCAGTCGTTTGGGGCGGGCAGGTGTGGCTGACCACGGCAAGCGAGGACGGGACGGAGCTGGGCGTGATGGTGATGGACGCCGCAACCGGAAAAGTGCTGCACGACAAGAAACTCTTCACGGTCGAAAAACCGCAGTTTTGCCACAAGTTCAACAGCTACGCGTCGCCCACGCCCGTCATTGAAGAGGGACGCATCTACGTAAGCTGGGGCTCGCCCGCGATTGCGTGTCTCGACACGAAAACGTGCGCAGTGCTGTGGGAGCGTCGCGATTTCGTCTGCAATCACTATCGTGCAGCGGGCAGCTCGCCGATTAAGTGGAAGAACTTGATGATCCTCCCCTTCGACGGGAGCGACCACCAATTCATCGTCGCGCTCGACAAAGCCACCGGCAAGACCGTGTGGAATGTGCAACGCTCCATTGATTTCAAAGACCTCCAGCCCGACGGCAAACCCGATTCGGAAGGCGACTACCGCAAGGCATTCGGCACGCCGCTCATCATCGAGTGGGAAGGAAAGCCCGTGCTCATCTCCCACGGCGCAAAGGCCGCCTACGCCTACGATCCAGCGACAGGAAAGGAACTCTGGCGCTTCGAAGAGCGTGCTTGCCACAGTTCCGCAGTCAGGCCGGTCGTCGGAGAGGGGATGGTCTTTCTCGTCCCCGGCTACGGCACAAAACAAGTCATTGCACTCAAGCTCGGCGGCAGCGGCATGCTCGATGAAAGCGCCGTCGTCTGGCGCGAAAAAAAGGCCGCCCCTACCAAGCCCTCGCTCATCTTCGACAAAGGCCTCCTCTTCGTCCTCGACGACAACGGCATGGCCTCCTGCCTCGACGCCAAAACCGGCGCAATGAAATGGCGCGAACGCATCGGCGGCAACTACTCCGCCTCACCGATCCTCGCCGACGGGCGCATCTATTTCTTCAGCGAAGAAGGAAAAGTCGTCGTCACTGCCGCCGCGCCCGAGTTCAAGAAAATCGCCGAGGGAAAATTCGACGACGGCTTCATGGCCTCCCCTGCAGTCAGCGGCAAAGCCCTCTACCTCCGCACCCGCACCGCCCTCTACCGCGTCGAGGAGTAAGCGCAATTCGCGCACTCGCTCCAGAGAGCACCTTAAAGAACGTATGCCCCCGAGAGCAGTAATAGGACGCTGCGCTCCGGTAAGGGCGCAAGGCAACGAACATCACCCCCTGAACCACAAAGCCAATATGCACTAGAAAGCTACTAGGCAAGTGGCTCAACAACTGGATGAGGACCATTGCGATGGATATTTTTTGTTACTGATGAAAATTCTTTGACGCGCAAGGGCTGCGCACATTAACTGCCCTC
>CAMBOD010000336.1 GCA_945868985.1 Prosthecobacter debontii
GAGCAGGATGATCATGATCGAGAGAATTGCGATGGTGCCCACGGCACCCGCGCCCTTGCTCAGTTCGTCCTTGAGCATCTGGCCGAGCGATCGCCCGTCGCGCCGCATCGAGGATGCGAGGATGATGAAATCCTGCACCGCACCGCCGAGCACCACGCCGATCAAAATCCACAGCGTCCCTGGCAGGTAGCCGAACTGCGCCGCAAGCACCGGCCCGACGAGCGGCCCCGGCCCGCTGATTGCCGCAAAGTGATGACCGAAGACGATCCATTTGTTCGTCTTCACGAAGTCGCGTCCGTCCTCGTGGATTTCGCAGGGCGTTGCGCGTCGGTCATCGAGCATCAACACTTTTGCCGCGATCCACTTGGAGTAAAAACGGTAGCCGATTGCGTAGGTGCAAAGCGCGGCGGTGAGAATGTAGCCAGAGTTCAGCGGCTGTCCGCTTTTCAGTGCGATGCCTGCATATGCGCCAGCGCCGAGCAGTGCGATGATTGACCAGATGAGAATGGAGAGGGCTTTTTTCACGGAGTTGCTGTAGAGTTATTCGTCCGATGCTCGCGCTGCCAGCCGCATTTATCGGCTTTGTGTTTTGCTGGGTATGGACGGCATGGACGAGATGGACACGCCACTCAGCAGTCAACTTCAGGAATACAATGCTTCAATGAGGCCGAGTGCTTTTGTTCCCGGCATCACGCCGGGTTCCATTTGATTCATCACGTAGGCGAAGGCGATGCGATGCTCCGGATCGGCGAAAGCATGACTACCACCAGCGCCGGGGTGACCAAAAGCTCGCAGTGACGGACCGAAAAGCGTGCGCGTCTTTTTGCCGGATGGCGAAACCGGGTCGCACTGAAAGCCGGCGGAGAAAGCCGTATCCATCAGCAACACGCAGTCGTCGCCTTGCGCGAGCGGCGTGTTCATCCATGCGAGTGTGTCTTGCTGAAAAAAGACGCAACCATCGAGTGCGCCACCATTCGCGAGCATCGCGTAGAATTTCGCCAGCGCGTGCGCAGTGCCGATGCCGCCGAAACCGGGCAGCGATGCCGCTCGTGCTTCGGGCGAATTCATTGCTGCCACGCTATGCAGACCAGCGGGCGAAGCGAATGCGCGAATGGTGAACGAACCCGGTGTTGCGAACGCCGTGTAAAAACGGTCACCCTTTGGCGGAGCGGATTTCGCAGGAAAAATGGAGGCGACACGCGAGTGCTGCTCGGTTGGAAGACCGATCCAAAAATCCAGACCGAGCGGCTCCGCAAAATGTGTCCGCCAATATGCGCCGAGCGTCGTGCCCGAGAGACGACGCACCACTTCATCGAGAAAATATCCGAACAACCTCGGTGCATATCCATGCCCTGTGCCCGGAGTCCAATGCGGAGCCTGCGCCGCGATCGCCTCTGCGACGGCTCCGTGATCGAATACAGACGCCTGCACAGCAAGCACCGGCAGCCCGGCACTGTGCGAGAGCGCCTGCGCGAATGTGATCCTCTCTTTACCGGCGGGTGCAAACTCCGACCACACATCAGCGACACGCGTCATTAAATTCAAACCGCGCGCCGCCATCGCGTGCAGCACACACGCCGCAGCCGGACCTTTCGTCGCGCTCCACACAAGCACGGTAGTATCCTCTGTCCACGGCTGCGACTTGTGTCGGTCTCGCCAGCCGCCCGCGAAAGAAATCACCTCGCGCCCATCCTGCCATACGCACACAGACGCACCGAGTTCGCCGCGACTGGCGAAGTTCTCTTCAAAAGCTGCACGCAATCGTTCGACATCCATCGCTCTGACAAAAACGAAGTGCGCGCAGCTCTGTCAAACTGCGCTCGTAAAAATAATCGCGTCATTTTCTAACGGAATCCACTCCCGCTCGTCTTACCTACTGTTCTGCACCGTCGGCAGGGTAATGGGCCGGCGGTGCTGCACTCCTGCTCCACGTGCTTGCCAGCAAACTGCGCGTTCGTTAGCGTCGCACCCATGCCAGAAGAACCCATTTGGAAAGGCGCTTCATCGCACTGGAAAAACTTCCGTGCCTATTTCCTTTCGTCACTCACCATCCCGCTCAGCATCTGGTTGAACTTTTCTGCAACCACCGGTCCGTGGATTTACCTCCTGATTTTGCTCGGAGCTGTTTACGCGTTCTGGCGATGGTTGATACTCGTCACCACCAACTACCAGATTACGAACGAGCGCCTCATCACCACCACAGGCATCCTCACAAAGGTAACCAACCCTCTCGAACTCTACCGCGTCCGCGACTTGCAGATCATTCAGCCGCTCTGGCTGCGCATTTTGAAACTGCAGAACATCCATATCATCACCACGGACGCATCCACCGCCGAGGTCATCATGGATTACATCCCCACATCCATTGAGCTTGCTGAAAAATTGCGCGCCAGCATCGAAGCCTGCCGCAAAGTGAAGGGCGTCCGCTCCCTTGAAATTCCAAATGAGCAGATCAGCGAAAACCCCGATACCCAGGTGACGGGCTAGCGCTCGTTCAGCCGCAGCATCCGCGCGACGAAAAGTGTGCGCGCATAAAATGCGTGCGACCGAACGCCATGACCCGGCCCTTTCGTGCGGGGTTGAACGAGGTTCCCCATCCAGCCCGTAAGCCCTTCCTGTCCCGTCTCCCGCAGAGTCTTCTGCACGAGTTCGTAATCCGCCTGCACTTGTTTGAAAGTTTCGCCATCGCGCAAATCAAACGAACCCACTTTCAGCAGCACCGAGCGCGTGTCCTTTTCATCTACCCACTCCCGCCCACAGACGAGCAGAGCCCGCAATTTATCGAGCAAATGGCTGTGCTCAAAAGGCGTCTCCTTCACCTTCTTCGGATCGATCATCGTAATCGCCATCGTCTCCTTTACACTTAGCGTCCCCTGTGGCGTTCGCACCAAAGGCACGACCTTCAAATCCCAATCCCCGAAATCCGGCTTCTGCAAATTATCCAGAGGATGATCCAGCAATCCCTCAATGAGCTGCCCCGCCCATCCTTTATTTTTGCGCCCATTCTTCCAGACCGTCACCCCGCGCTCATCCGCCAATGGACGCAGATCCTTGCCGATAAACGGCTGTAGTTTCGCGATGGCTTCCTCACGGGTCACAGTCGCAGTGATAATCACAACATCACACGCGTCAATGTTTGGAGCCCAGGCATTCTCAACACCAACCTAAAAGCGGGACTCGAAACGCGATTAGCGTTGGTAGATGGGGAGGAAGTGATTCTTCACAGAAAGTGCAAGCACGGCGAGAGAAGTGGCGTAGATTTTCCCATGACCTGCTTCGTTGCCCGGCCCTTCCCACGAACCATCGCGCGCCTGACCCGGGAGCACGACGTTGGCGATGACTTTCTTGCCTTCAGCCTCGTATTTTCCTCCACGCTGATACATGCCTTGTGCGTAGTAGTAAGCGGTGTAGAAAAACCAAGGGTCTCCCGCCTTGATGCCGGTTTTAAAAAGGCGTTCGCAGGCCATCTTGACTTCCTCGCTTTCGTAGTCGCCACAGACTTGAAGAGCGAGAACACCCTCGGCTGTCGTTGAGAGTTCGTGACCTTTGCTTGCGTATCCAAAGCCGCCCAGGCCCTGTGCTTTTTGCGAGGGGTCGTAGAGTTTCTTGATGTAGCGGGCTGCGAGATCAACAGACTCCTTGGGCACATCTAGGCCTGCGTTTTTCGCTGCGCGAAGGGCCATCGTCTGCCAGCAGGTGATGG
>CAMBOD010000337.1 GCA_945868985.1 Prosthecobacter debontii
CGGCGGCAGCAAACGCACCCAGTTCACCGTGGACAAACAAAGCTACACCACCGGCGAGCGCGTCACCGTCTATGCCCGCCTTTACAGCGCCGACTTCACGCCCGTCCGCGACCAGACCGTCGAGGCCGGCTACACAGTCCGCGTCGCCGGCACGCCGGGGCCGAAACAGGACATCCTCCTCCGCGCCGTGCCCGATCAAGCTGGGATGTTCCGCGCCGATTTCGTCGCCCTTTCGCCCGGCCTCCATCAGTTCGCCGTAAAAAATGATCCCGCCACACTCATCGAATTCAATGTCACCGAACCCAAATACGAAAGCGGCGAAACCGCGATGAACGAAGCCCTCCTCAAACAAATGGCCGAGGCCAGCGGCGGCGCCTACTTCCGCGAAGAAAACCTCTGGAAACTCCCCGAAGCAATCTCCGCCAAAGCCGAGCGCATCCAAAGCAGCATAGACGGCGAACTCTGGGCCTCGCCGCTCTACTTCGCCCTCGTCCTCCTCATCGCCAGCATCGAGTGGTTCCTGCGCAAAAGGTGGCAGTTGAAGTGAGGCAGTGTGGTGCACTTTTTTCACATTGCGTCTTTGCGCGAGGCCCGGTTTACCGCCTGACTTTTCATTGTGCCTCGCGGGGCGGTTGTGGTATCCGGCGTTTCCTCAATGATCCAGAACGTTCTCATCCTCGGCGCGGGCAGCGCGGGTTTGCTCGCAGCGATTACCCTCAAGAAAAAGCTGCCGCAGCTCGATGTGCGCGTGGTGCGCAGCAGCGACATCGGCGTCATCGGCGTGGGCGAGGGGACCACGCCGGCCATCCCTCTGCATTTGTTCGATTATCTGCAACTCGACAAGGCGCGTTTTTACGCGCAGGCCGAGCCGACTTGGAAATTGAGCATTCGCTTCCATTGGGGACCGCGTGATTATTTCGACTGCCCGTTTGCCTTTCAGCTCAGCGGCCAGTGGTGCTGCAATAATTGATCGCTGAGTTACCACCATTCATGTCGCCCGAACTCCTTCCCATCAAAAATATCGTCATCGTCGGCGGCGGCTCGGCGGGGTGGATGACTGCCATCGCGTTATCGGGGCGTTTCCCCGAGAAACATATCACCGTCATTGACTCGACAGTCATCGGCCCAATCGGCGTCGGTGAAAGCGTGACGGGTGTGGTGCTTGCCTTTGTGCTCGATCCACTGCACGGACTCACGCTCGGCGAATTTTTCCGGCGGTGCGAGCCGACCTTCAAGCTCGGCATCTGGTATAAAAACTGGCACGGCCCCGGCACCGAATACCTCAGCTCCATCGAGGCCCCGGCGGAATATTTTCCTCATCGCTACCCGCTGCACATCGAAGAGTTTTTTGCCCAGGCCGCCGCAGATGGGCGCAAGCTCGGCGATGTGCTGCTCTACAGCCAGCTCATGCGTGCGGGAAAGACGGATTTCTACCGCAACCCCGACGGCAGTGTGAGTCGGGAAATGGGCGGGGCCTCCTGCCAGTTCGATGCGAAAGCATTCGCCGCGTGGCTGGCCGAGGTCGCCGCGAAGCGCGCAAATGTCACCCACGTGGACGACATCGTCGAGGGCTACGTGCAGGATGCGGAAAGCGGGCGCATCACCGCCATCCGCACGCGCAGCGGCCGGGAGGTCGGCGGCGAGTTTTTTATAGACTGCACCGGCTTTCACCGCCTGCTTCTCGGCAAGGCCTATCAGCCGAAGTGGAAGAGCTACGCCGACCACATCCGCGTGGACAGCGCCATCCCCATGCAGACGCCGTATCCCGAGGGGAAACCGATACCGAATTACACTGTCTCCGCCGCCATGCCGCACGGCTGGCAATGGCAGATTCCCACGCAGTCGCGCTTGGGAAAGGGCTACATCTTTTCCTCGCGCTACGTCAGCGACGAGCAGGCCGTCGCCGAGTTTCGCGCGACGGGAGTGGATGTCGGCGATTCGCCCACGATCCTGCGTTTTTCTCCCGGTCGCTTCGAGCAGCAGTGGGTGGGGAATGTGTGCGCCATCGGGCTTTCCGGCGTCTTCTCCGAGCCGCTGGAGGCCACCACCATCCACGGCCAGAGCGTGCAGATCAAACTGCTCACGGACCTGCTCCTTCTCCACGCAACGCAGGCAGCCATGCCCGTCCTCGCCGCCACCTACAACCGCCTCATCGCCGCCGCCCACGACGACTACGTGGACTTCATCAATTTCCACTACCACACCGGGCGCACCGACACCGCTTTCTGGCGCGACTACCAGCAGCCCGAAGCCATGACTCCGCTCAACCGGGAGCGGCTGGCAAAATGGCAGCATACCTTTCCAACACGCGAAGACTTCGCCCCGAATCTCACACAAGTCGCGCTCCTCAACACGAACCTCAACATCTGGGCACCCATGCTCTGCGCCTTCGGCCTGCTGCGTTCCGATGCCGCGCAGCGTGTCGTGAATGGCAGTCGTTATCCCGCCCAACTCAAAACAAATCTCGCTCGCTATCTCAATGCGAGAAACCAAATCCTCGCAAACGGCCTCACCCAGGCCGAGACCATCGCCTACTTCCGCGCGCAGCCATAGGGCGATGTCGTGAACGGTAATCCTTGATCTGTGATCCGCGAACGGTGCCTGAGCTTTTCTGGTCACCTTTCACCGATCACCGCCCCGCCTTCCCTCTGTGCTCTCCGTGCCCTCTGTGGTAAAAAATTATCCACTCCCCCGTTTGCATTGCCCCTGCTGGGACAGTTCTTGGTGTCAGCATCACTGCACCCAAAAAACCACACCATTCATTCCACTCCATCGCCCCCCCCGCAAAAAAGCTCAAAAAACACACCAAAAAAAGTTGCCAGAATGTAAAAATCTTTTAGATAAAGAAAATCCTTACCCGAAAAAGAACGCATGAAATCCACCTCGAATCGCCCTCAAACCCTCATGAATCCTAGACTTTTAACCCATTCGTAACCTCAGAAACACAACTACTCCAAACAACACTCTCACCCGCCACAACTCTCACTGACCATGAAAAACACACCCAAAACACAAAAGACCACCGTTCGCTCCCGCAAAAATTCCGGCATCCTCATGGGATCCATCGCCATGCTGCTCGCGCCTTTCGCGGGCTATGCGGATACCACTGTCAACGGCACCGTGGATATCACGGGCGCCGGCTATTTGGACGGACTTGGTGCCGGCAACGCCACCCTCGTAAGCGGTCAATTGAACATAAGCATCGGCGGCGGTAACAACGCGTTGATCCCAACCATTTCCGGCGTGAATTCTTTCTTCTCAGCTCAATCTTTGAGTTTGGGCAATGGCGCTGCGGTTTCGGCTTGGGATGATCTTTCCGGCGCGGGACATAATGCCACGCAGGCCAGTGGTGGAAATCAGCCGACCTACAGCGCAGCCACGGGGCCGAATGGGATGCCAGTGGTGCAATTCCGCAACAACGACGACTTCATGCCTACGACGGGCACTCTGTTCGCGAAGGAGCATTGGGCCGTTTTCCGTGCGGAGACAACCAACTGGTCGAACTATTTCACCGTGTATGGCAATGCGCAGAGCGACGATCGTTCATCCAGTTACTTGTTCGAGAATGGCAGTCAGGGCGGCTTCCACAGCAACCAGAACCCCCAAGATGTCTGGAAGAATGGAACCCAGAACAATTACAACGTGGGCCCGAACATTAATCAATACATGATTATGCGGTTGGAT
>CAMBOD010000338.1 GCA_945868985.1 Prosthecobacter debontii
CAGGCACCGCTGGCACGTGGGGCCCAGTCGCTATGCCGCCGCATCCCGATTTGAAAATCGAGGAGGCCCGGCAGTTGGTGGACTGGATTTTAAAAAACAACACGGACGCCAATCGCAGTTTCGTCATCGGCTACGAAGGAGCCTTCCGCACCCGCGAAAAAACCGAAGGCGATTCCGCCAACGGCATCTACGTCCTCACCGCCACCTACAAAGATCGCGGAGCCAAGGACGCCCCGCAAACCAGCAAGGAAACGCAGCACACGGTGATCCTCAAAAGCGCGCTGTAAATGTTTGCCCCGCTTTTGCCTTCCAACGAACCGGAAACAGTCAGGGCCGGAATCGGGGGCAGGACTGAGTGGGTATGTCGTTTCTTACGCGAGGATGTCCTTGATGACGTTTGCGCCTTCGACGCCGGTGAGTTTTGCGTCGAGACCCTGGAACTTGAATGAGAAGGCTTCGTGCTTGATGCCGAGCTGGTGTAGCATCGTGGCGTGCAAATCGTGGACGGTGGTGATGTTTTCCACGGCGGCGTAACCCAGATCATCGGTCGCACCGTAAACGAGGCCGCGCCGGATGCCTGCGCCCGCCAGCCACATGGACATGGCTTTGTTGTGATGGTCTCGCCCGACTGGGCCTTTGTCTCCCTGCTTCATCGGCGTGCGGCCGAACTCGCCGCTCCACACCACTAACGTGTCGTCGAACATCCCGCGCTGTTTCAAATCCGTGATCAACGCGGCACACGCGCGGTCCACTTCCTTCGCACGCAGCGGTAATTCCTCGCGCAGCAGGCTGTGGTGATCCCAGTCGCGGTGGTAGAGTTGAATGAAACGCGTGCCCCGTTCGGCGAGACGGCGCGCGAGCAGACAGTTCGAGGCGAAGGAGCCGTCGCCGGGCTGGCAGCCATACAGTTCCAGCGTCTTTGCGCCTTCGCTGCTCACGTCCACGAGGTCGGGCACGCTGGCCTGCATCCTGAATGCCATCTCATACTGAGCGATGCGCGTGGCGATTTCGGGATCATGCACCAGCGCGTCGCGCTGACGGTTGATGGCATTGATCGCCGCGACATCGCTCTCCTGTCGCTCACGGGTGATGCCGGGCGGATTGTTGAGATACGAAACTGCATCGCCCGTCGCGCGAAGCTGCACGCCCTGATACTTCGACGGTAAAAAGCCGCTGCTCCACTGGCGCGCGGCGATGGGCTGCGGCGCGCGGCCTTTGCCCGTGGAAGTGAGGACGACAAAGCCCGGCAAATTCTCCGACTCGCTGCCGAGGCCATATGTGATCCATGCGCCCATGCTCGGGCGTCCGGCGATTTGCGATCCGGTGTTCATGAACATATGCGCCGGATCGTGATTGATCGCGTCGGTCGTCATGGATTTCACGATGCAGATGTCGTCCACGACGGAGCCGATGTGCGGCAGCAGTTCGGAAAGCTGCGCGTTGTTCCTGCCAAAGTTCTGGAACTTGAACTGCGGCCCCTGGCAGATGAGCGCCTGCCCTTGAAGCTGCGCGAGCTGCTGGCCTTTGGTGAGGCTCTCCGGCATCGGCTTGCCGTCCATCTCCGCGAGCACCGGCTTGTGGTCGAACAACTCCAACTGCGACGGCCCGCCGGCCATGGTGAGCCAGATGACGCGTCTGGCTTTTTGCGGCAGCGGCAGTTGCTGAAGGAAACCACGCGGCGAAGCGGCACCGAGGTTCGAAGGCCGCATCAGCGATGCGAGTGCGACGGCACCGAGGCCCTGCGATGAGCGGGAGAGAAATACGCGGCGGGAGATTTCGAGGAGTTGCGTTGGAGTCATGTTTCAGGCGCGGGTGATGGCTTCGTGAAGGTTTAACAGCACACGTGCGACGTGCGTCCACGCGGCGAGTTCGGCTTTGTCCAAAGTGGCTGGCACCGGTGAAAGACCGACCTTGAGCAACTCCCCGGCGGCCTTCGCATCGGCGCGATAAGCGGCAAGGCGATCCTTCAACAGCGCCGAGACGGTTTTCCGCTCCTCCGTGGTCGGGTCGCGTTGCAAGACCTGCTGCCACGCCCAGGCGAGACGCTGCTCATCGCCGCCCTTACACTCCACAAGCATGCGCACGGCGAAGGCGCGGGCGGCTTCGACGTAGCTCGGATCGTTCATCAGCACGAGCGCCTGCTGCGGGATGTTCGAGCGGTTGCGCTCCGCAGTGCATTCCTCGCGGCTCGGCGCATCGAAGGCGAGCAGGCTCGGATGCAGGAAGCTGCGCTGCCACCATGTGTAGAGGCCGCGGCGATACTGGCCACCGCCCTTGTCGGTGTCATAGGTGCGCGCGGGAAAGTTCAGGTTCTCCCAGTAGGCATCCGGTTGATACGGTTTCACACTCGGCCCGCCGATTTCCGGCACCAGCAATCCCGCGATGGCGAGGGCGTGGTCCCGCACCAGTTCGCCATCCATGCGAAATGGACTCTGCCGTGCGAGTTCACGGTTGTAGGGATCGGCAGTCATCAGCACGGGCGTCGCGGTGGAGACCTGCTGGTAGGTCGCGCTGGTGACGATGGTGCGCACCATGTGCTTCACATCCCATCCGCTGTCCATGAACTCGCACGCGAGCCAGTCGAGCAGCGGCTGGTTTGGCGGCAATTCGCCCTGCGCACCGAGGTCGCTGAGCACCTTGCTCAGGCCGGTGCCGAAAAACTGTGCGCTTAGCCGGTTCATCACCGTGCGCGCTGTGAGCGGGTTGCCCTTGGACACGAGCCACTCGGCAAGATCGAGGCGCGTGAGTTCGCGGCCTTCGATTTTCGGCTGGGGCAGGTAGTGCGGCAGCGCGGGCTTCACGATCTCGCCGCTCTCGTCCATCCAGTTTCCGCGTGGCAAAATCCGCACCGTGCGTTTCTGCGCGTTGCTGACACTCACGAGGCATTTGGGGAGTGAACTGGCGAAGGCTTTGCGCTCACGCTCGGCCTTTGCCACGTCGTCCTGCTCCGCCTTGAACTGCCTGTTCACCTTCGTGCGAAAATAATCCTGCACCTGCTGCTGTTGCTTCGCATTGCGCTGAGTAGCGGGTTTCCCCACAAGCGCGACGATCTGCCTCGCGTTCTTCGCAGCAGCCGTCTTCGCGTCATTTTCGAGTTCCGGCAGAGTGAGCGTCTTCGCGATCAATCCCGCCTCCCACTCTTTCTGCGCGGCATCCAGTTGGAGGCGGACGGCCTCGAACTTCTTCTTCGCCTGCGCGACTGCGGCATCGAGTTTCGCCAGTTGCGCCTCCTGAGCCGGAGTGCCGATCACCATTCCCTCTTCGCGAACTCCGATAGGCTTCTCCGTGATGTCGGCGAAAAATGCGCCGAGGGAATAAAAGTCGCGCTGCGAGAACGGATCGAACTTGTGGTCGTGGCACTGGGCGCAGCCGGTCGTCTGTCCCATCCACGCGGCACCGATGGCGCGCACACGGTCGGTGAGCATCCGTTGTTCGTAATCCTTCGGCTGCGCTCCGCCCTCCTCCGTGGTGAGCAGCAGCCGGTTGAATGCGGAACCGATACGCGTCTCCTGGTTCGCATCCGGCAGCAGGTCGCCGGCAATTTGCTCGATGGTAAAACGGTCGAAGCGCTTGTTGTCGTTGAAGCTCCTGATGACCCAGTCGCGATAGGGCCACACGTTGTGCGGATTGTCGCTGTGATAGCCGATCGTATCGGCAAAGCGCACGACATCCA
>CAMBOD010000339.1 GCA_945868985.1 Prosthecobacter debontii
ACGAGGCCGCGCGATTTTTCCGAAACATACCGGGCGTCCACGACAAACTCGTCGCGCTGGAAGACGTGGGACTCGGCTATCTCCACCTCGGACAAAACGGCACCACGCTCAGCGGTGGCGAAGCGCAGCGCATCAAACTGGCTGCCGAACTTTCCAAAAAAGCGACAGGCCGCACCGCGTATATTTTGTACGAGCCGACAACGGGGCTGCATTTCGCCGACATCCAAAAGCTACTCGAGGTGCTGATGAAACTCCGCGATTCGGGGAACACGCTCATCATCATCGAGCACAACCTCGAAGTCATCAAATGCGCCGACTGGCTCGTAGACATGGGCCCCGAAGGCGGAAACGCAGGCGGACGCATCGTGGCGGAAGGCACGCCCGAGGAAGTTGCGAGAGTGGACGCGAGCCACACAGGACGCTATTTACGGAGGATGTTATGACGAACGCCAAAAGCCGAATGACGAATTGCAAAACACTGCGCCCGATCGCCGGGAGCATCGCTATGTTCCTAACGTCAATTGTCGTTTCACATTCCTCGCACGCCGAACTCGCCGAACTCGCACAGTCGAGGAAGGCCATTGCGGAAAACATTCCGCAAGTTGCGATCTTTAAATTAAACGCCGCACTGGCCTCCCCCGCCCTTGCGCCAAACGAACGCACAGCAGCCCAACGTCTGCTCGCCGAAGCCCAGATCGCTTCAAGCCAATATGAGCAAGCACTCAAGACGCTCGCGCAAATAACCGATCTCACAGATTCCACTGCGGCCCTTTTGCGCGCCCATTCTTTGGTCGGCGCAGGACGATGGGGCGAAGCGCTGCCGATTTACAAATCACTCAGCAAACTCCCAACTTCCCTGCCCTCTGCGGCCCTTGGAGAAGCCGAATGCCTCCAAGCGCTCGGCCAGACTGCTGAGGCAGCCGACGCACTTGAACGCTTCGTTAAATCCGCTGACGCAACCACCGCATCGCAACTCCGGCTAGCTAGCCTGCGCGTCGAACTCGGGCACTTAAAAGAAGCGCACAGCCTGCTGTCATCGGCAGCAAAAGGTTCACCCACCGACGAAAAATGGCGCGCATACATCGGGGCACGAATATTACTTTTAGAGAAGAAGCCGCAGGCGGCTCTCGCGGCTCTCGAACAGATGCTGAAGCCCGACGACGCTCAGCGTATCGAAGGTCTATCGGATAATCTCTATGCCGCAGTCGCACTTGCCGAGGCAGAGGCACGGCTCTCAATGAGCGGCCCGGACGCGGCGGAGAAGTCACTCGAAGCCTTTATCAACAAAAATCCGGAAAGCCCGCACCTCGAACTCATCTTCCGCCGACTCGATCAAATATACGCAGTGGACAAAACGCCCACCGAAGGTGCGCTGCACAAAATCGTTCGCGACCTGCCGCCCAAGGCCGGCGCACTCGCGCAATTCTACGTAGCGCGCCTCCAACTCCGCGAGAAACGTTACGTAAAGGCAGACAGTTCATTAAAACTCTTCCTAAAGCAGTTCCCCGAACACGCACTCACACCCGAAATTCACGCGATGCAAGCCGAGCTAGCTCTGACCACTGCCGGAGCTGGCGACACCAAAAAAGCACTCGCAAATGCCGAGAGTGCATTGATCGCCGCATCACGCACAGCGCGCGACGACGAACAGCGCGCCGAGTTCGCACTTCGCACGGCGCTGGTTAATTTGCAGCAAGGCGAATTCATCAGCGCCGCAACCCATCTCGAAACTGCGAAATACTCGCCACGCCTCCGCCAAAACGCGGCCTACAACACAGCGCTCGCATGGCTGATGCAGAAAAATTTCACACGCTTCCGCGAAGATATTGCAGTGTTCGCTGACGAACAACTTGCCGGGCAACTCTTCATCGAGGCCGGGCTCGTGCAGTCACGCGCCAATGAAATCGAAGCGCCAAAAACACTCCGCGCCTTCCTCAATAAACACCCCGAACATCCGCGCAGGGCAGAGGCGCAAATCGCGCTTGCCGAACTCGATTTTCAGCTAGGCAATACATTGGATACGAAGGCACTCATACAGACCATCGCCGATAGTGCACCCACGCCCGAGATGATTGAGCAAAGCGAGTATCTTGCCGTATTCCTCGAAGAAGCCAAAAAGCCGCGTGACGACGAAAAAGTAATCACACTCGCCCGTGCCTTCGCCTCCGCACATCCTCAGTCCCCGCATCTCGCCGACGTGCGCATGAAACTCGGGCAAGTCTATTTTCAGCGTGAAGATTTCCTGAATGCGCAGGAGCAATTTGAGACCGTTTCCCGTGCCGAGAGCGCATTCACCGAGACTGCCCTCTTCCTCGCCGGACAGTGCGCGATGAAACTCATCAGCAGCGAAGCGCTCAACCACTCGCTTGAGCTTTTCGGTAAAGTTACTGACAGAAAGGGTTCCCTAGAAGCCCACGCACGACTGCAACAAGCCATCATCAAAAACAAACTAGGCGCGGAGGACGACGCCGTGAAAATCTACGACAGTCTCCTCGGCACACCCAAACCGCCCGATCCCGAGGTGCGCTACGCAGCGCTCGTCGGCAAGGGCGACAACCTCGTCCTTCTCGGCAAGAAAGATCCGAAGCAAACCGAAGCCGCACTCACTTCCTACGACCATGTCCTCGCCCTGCCCGAAGCCGGCCCCTCATGGCGGAATCAGGCCGCCTACAAAAAAGGCAAAGCCCTCCAGCAACTAGATCGCAACGACGAGGCGCTCGCACTTTTCTACGACATCCTTGACCGCAGCACCACCGGCCCCCGCGAAACATTCTGGTATGCGAAGGCAGGCTTCGATGCCGCAGGTATCCTCGAAGCCCGCCAGCAATGGAAAAATGCCATCGGCATTTATGAAAAGATGGCCAAACTATCTGGCCCTCACGCCGAACAGGCGAAGCAGCGCGTAAAAACCCTGCGCCTCGAACATTTCCTCTGGGACTGAGAGTCCTTGAGTTTTCAGTTTCCACGGGGCGGATTTCCAATTATCTCCGCGCTCCCCTAGGACACCATTCTACCATCACCAATGACAAAACTCTTCATTCCAGGTCCTGTCCAAGTTTCCGAAAAAACCTTTCGCGCCATGTGCCGCCCGATGATCGGGCATCGCAGCAATGATTTCAAAAAGCTGTATGGCGGGATTCAGCCGCGACTGAAGGAACTCTTCGGCACGACGCAACCGGTGATGCTTTCCACGAGCAGTGCGTGGGGCGTGATGGAGGGTGCGGTGCGCAATCTCGTCGGCTCGGGCAAGGTGCTCAACTGCATGTGCGGTGCGTTTTCCGACAAGTGGCTGGATGTTTCAAAAAAGTGCGGCAAGTACGCGGTGGCGCTACAAGTGGAATGGGGACAGCCCATTCGTGGCGAACAGCTCCGCGAGGCCCTGAGCGCGGGCGGATTTGATGCGGTGACATTGATTCACAATGAAACCTCGACGGGGGTGATGAGCGACATTCGCGAGATCGCGGCGGTGATGAAGGATTTCCCGGATACGCTGCTCGTCGTGGACAGCGTGTCTTCGTTCAGCGTAGTGCCTCTGCCTATGGATGAGTTGGGCATTGATGTGCTGCTCACTGGTTCGCAGAAGGCGCTCGCGATGCCTCCGGGGCTCGCTCTTTTTGCCGCGAGCAAGAAGGCGATGGAACGCGCGGCGACCGTGAAGGGACGCGG
>CAMBOD010000340.1 GCA_945868985.1 Prosthecobacter debontii
GGCCCGCCGGGACCTCCGCGCTTTTCAAATTTGCCGCCACCCGGACGCGCTCCGCCCGGCCTTGGACCTCCCGGACCTCCCGGACCTCCCGGCCTCGGTCCGGCCGCAGGACGCGGCCCGCGACGCTCGCCGCTGAAACCTCCGCCGCCACGCCGATCATCGCGGCGCGCACGGTCAGGGCTTTCGCCTTCAAAGTCCGCATAACGGTTTGGAGACGGTTCTTCTTTCAGCCACGAAGGCAAAAATTTCAGGTCAAGTTCGACAGGCAGATCACTCATGTCCGTCGAGATGTATGCACGCGCGCGGAAAATGGCAACCGCCTTAAGGCAAAACGTTCGTTACAAAGAATCGCGCCTGATTTCCTCGCAAAAATTTTCTCACTTCGATGTTGCCAACTTCCGGCGAGGCGTCTTAAAGCACGCCCCGATTCACCAAAACCTATTTAAAATTTATGTCCGAAAAATCCATCGCAGAAAAAGTCAAAGACATCATCGTCGAGCAGCTCGGCGTGAATCCTGAGCAAGTCACCGAAAAAGCCTCCTTCATTGAGGATCTCGGCGCAGACTCGCTCGACACCGTCGAACTCGTCATGGCCTTTGAAGAAGAATTCAGCGTCGAAGTTCCAGACGAAGACGCGGAGAAACTCCAGACCGTCGGCGACGTCGTCAGCTACATCGAGAGCAAGCAGAAGTAAGCTGATAGAACCATTTCCAAACCAACGAGCCCGGTCAGCAATGGCCGGGCTTTTTGCTGCCCGCTTCACATTCCCGAAAGAAATCCCTTGGCCCCCGCCCCTCGCGTCCCTACTTTCCGCGCCCCAATTATGACCGACGACATTAAGAAGGCAGTCGCAGCAGGCAAACTCACTTCCAAGGCCGGTGAGGCTTTGGCGAAGCTGGAACCCGGCACAATCGTGCAACACAAGAGCTGGGGCTACGGTGCCATCGCTTCGCACGACTTTCTGCTCAGCCAGACCATCATAGATTTCAAATCCAAGAAGGGCCACCCGATGCAGCTCCAATACGCTGCGGAATCGCTCGTGGTTCTTGATGCAGATCACATCGGCGCAAAGAAATTCAGCAACATGGACGGCGTGAAAAAACTCGCGCAGTCCGACCCGGCGGCAGTCGTTCGCATCGTCCTCGCCAGCCTCGGCGGACGCGCCTCGCAGGAGCAAATCACCCAGCAGCTCGTGCCGGATGTTTTCGCAGAGCCCGCATTCAAGAAATGGTGGGAAAATGTGAAGAAGGCGCTCAAGGCCGACCCGCTCGTCGGCGTCCCGCAGAAAAAGAACGAACACTTTGTCCTCCGCGCCGAGGCGCTTTCGCAGACGGATGAACTGCTCACCGCTTTCCAAAGTGCACGCACGCTGAAGGACCAAATCCTCGCGCTCGACAATCTCACTAAAACGCTCGCCACCTTCCGCGACGGCTCCGCACTCCAGTCGGTCATCGCCGCCATCGAGGATGCAGCACGCAAAGGCGTGAAGCTCCAGACCGCCTCGGCCATCTCGCTGCTCGTCGCACGCGATGAAATCATCGCTAAATTCCCCACGCTCGGCCACGCGACCGACACGCTCAACATCGCAAACATTTTGCGCGACGAGGAAAAGCAACTCACCACGCTGCTCGGCGAACTCTCCGTCTCGAAGCTCAAGAAAGCCATCCTCGCACTGCCCGAAGCATTCAGCGACCACTGGAGCACCAAGGCCATCACGCTCTTCATGCGCGGCAACGCCAAGGTCGTCCCCGAGGCCGCCCGCCTCCTCATCGAAAAAGGCCGCATGGACGAATTTGGAAACGCTGTGGACAAAGCCTTGCGCGACCACAGCATCAGCTCCGAGGCACTCCAGTGGTTGTGCGACGAGCGCCACGGCCCGCTCGCAGAAATCATCCAGCATCCCCGCGTGCTCAGCGCGATTCTTTCCGCGATGGAACGCGATCAGTTTAAAGAAAAGCGTGACCGCAAGCTGCAAGACCAACTCGTCAACGACAAGGAACTCATCCTCGATCTCATCGCCGTCGCCGACGACGAGGAATTGCGCGAAGTCATGCGAAAGCTCCTGCTCACGCCCGTCTTTGAAGAGTTGAACAAACGTTCGCTGCTCGGACGCGTCGTCCGCACCTACCCCGAACTCGAAGCCATCCTCAGCGGCAAGGAAGAGGAAGCCAGCAAGCGCGATGAACTCATCGTCTCGTGGGAAAGCCTCGAACGCCGGAAGCTGGAGTGCGACGACCTCGTGAACAAAAAGATCCCGCAGAACCGGCAGGACATCCAGATCGCCCGCGGCTACGGCGACCTACGCGAAAACTTTGAATACAAGAGCGCCAAGGAACAGCAGCGCGTGCTCAACCGCCAGAAAGCCGAACTCGAACGCGATCTCGGTCGGGCTCGCGGCACCGATTTTGCCGATGTGAAAGGCGACGCCATCGCCATCGGCACCGTCGTCACTTTGCGCCGCACGAAAGACGGCAGCGCAGAGGGATACACCATCCTCGGCGCGTGGGACACCGATCCGGAAAAGCACATCATCAGCTACCTCTCGCAGATGGCGCAGGCCCTCATCGGCCGCAAAGTCGGTGACCGCGTCATCGTGCCCACCGAGACCAGCGAGCACGAAGTCGAAGTCGTGAGCATTGCGCCCTGGCGCAAATAAAGCGGAAACATTTCCCGCTCGTGCTTGCGGCGATTGCGCAGGCTTCGTAGCGTCCGCGCCATGACCAGTTACGACCAGCTCCCCGATGCGAAGGGCCACTTTGGCCGCTACGGCGGGATGTTTGTGCCCGAGACCTTGATGACCAATTTCCTCGAACTCACCGAGGAATACGAACGCGCGAAAAAAGATCCCGCGTTTCAGGCCGAGCTTGCGCACTACCTCAAGGACTACGTGGGCCGCCCCACACCGCTCTACTTCGCCGAGCGACTCACGCAGCATCTCGGCGGCGCAAAAATTTACCTCAAACGCGAAGACCTCCTCCACACCGGCGCGCACAAAATCAACAACGCCCTCGGCCAAATCCTCCTCGCACGGCGGCTCGGAAAAAAGCGCATCATCGCCGAAACCGGAGCCGGCCAGCACGGCGTCGCCACCGCCACCGTCTGCGCGCGATTCGGATTCGAGTGCGTCATTTACATGGGCGAATTGGACATGGCGCGGCAGGCACTCAACGTCGCGCGGATGCAATTCCTCGGCGCAAAAGTCGTCCCCGTCACCGCAGGTCAGCGCACTTTGAAGGAAGCCGTGAACGAAGCCATGCGCGACTGGGTCACCAATCCGCAAAGCACGCACTACATCCTGGGCTCCGCACTTGGCGCGCATCCATTCCCGATGATCGTGCGCGATTTCCACCGCGTCATCGGCGACGAAGCGCGGCGGCAGATTTTGGAAAAAGAAAACCGTCTGCCCGATTTGCTCATCGCGTGCGTGGGCGGCGGCTCGAATGCCATCGGACTTTTCTGGCCCTTCCTCGGCGATGACAGCGTGAAAATGCTCGGCGTCGAAGCAGGCGGTCGCGGCATCGTGGACGGCGAGCACGCCGCGCGATTTCAGGGCGGAAAACTCGGCGTCCTCCAAGGCACCAAGACATGGCTGCTCGCCGACAACGACGGCCAGATCCAGCTCACCCACAGTGTCAGCGCCGGCCTCGACTACGCCGCCGTCG
>CAMBOD010000341.1 GCA_945868985.1 Prosthecobacter debontii
GACGATCTCGACATCGCAGATGCTCGCTGGCGTGCAGGTCGCGCGCTCGCTGGCGAAGTGCCGCCGCCCATCATCGGCAAAAGCACGCACTCGATTGAGCAAGCGGTCGCTGCCGCCGAGTCGGGCGCGGACTACATTGGATTCGGCCCGCTCTTTCCCACGCCGACCAAAGCAGGCCGCCCCGCCATCGGCCTCGCTGACATCGTGCGCGTGCATGAATTGGTGCGCATCCCGATCTTTTGCATCGGCGGCATCAAGCTGGAGAATCTCGACGCCGTTCTCGCTGCAGGTGCGCGGCGTGTGGTCATCGTCAGCGGCATCCTGCAAGCCCCGGACATCGCCGCCTACTGCCGCGAGGTGAAAGCACGCCTCGCTCGCGGCTAGGACTTCCGCCA
The DNA here is from genome assembly GCA_945868985.1 of Prosthecobacter debontii. Lineage (GTDB taxonomy): Bacteria > Verrucomicrobiota > Verrucomicrobiia > Chthoniobacterales > Chthoniobacteraceae > SXWH01. The sequence goes on from CAMBOD010000341.1 coordinate 396, forward strand.
GTAATCCGGCAGGTTCAGCTTCGTCTCGCGGAGGATTTCCAGCAACGCCTTGCGGTCATCGGCGCTCAGTCGGGCGAATTGTTCGTCGGAGTTTTTGCCGGTCAGGATGTCGTGGAGTTTTTGCAGGATGACCTCCTTGATTGGCGCGGCCATCGCATCGAACGACGACGAGTAGATGAGGAAACTGCACGGGTATTTGAAAAGCCGCGTCTTGCAATCGAGGTCGCGGAGACTGCGCCCTTTGCTGTCCTTGATGGCGTGCGAGGCGAAATCGCGCACATACTCCGGGTTTCCCTCGATGGCCCCTGCGAGCGGCGCTTCCTCGGTGAAAAGCAGGTAGCGCAGAAATGCATCCACCTGCGGTCTCATGTAGCGCACGTGACCGTAGGCGGCATGCATTTGCAGCGCCTCGATGTTTAGACGCGCGACGTAGTTGTGCATATGCGCCTGATGCTCCATCACCATCAACGCAACGATGTCGCTGCCCTTGCCGTGGTATTTCGTCGTGTCAATCATCGGCGAAAGGTCGGTGATGTTTGCTTTGAAGAGCGGCTCCTTTGCGTAGCGCGCGAGGTCGCGTTCGCCGATGAGATTGCCGCGATGCGGCTGCGTGCCGTGCTTGCCGGTGACGAACCATCCCGCCCAGCGATCCTTCAGCGGCGTGCATTGCGTGATGTCGCGAACCTCTTCGAGCGTGATGAGTTCGCCGCCCGAATCCGCCGGCACGCTGCGCACAAAATGCCCGGGAACCCCGAGGCTGCGCTGCCCGCCGTGGCACGAAAGACAATCGGCGCTGCGGACAAATTTCGGCTTCCGAATCTTTTCCTGCTCGATGAAATAAAACGTCCCGCCGAGTTGCGGGTCCACCGAGGATATCTCCATCACCGGTGCGCCGGGGATGTAGCCTAGATACACATCATCGTTGAAGTAGAGCGCGCGCGGATTTTCCGGCGTGATGTATTTCCGCTGAAGCGACGACTTGGAATAGACGAGCATCTGCGAGGACTTCGAGATACCGAACGCCTTCAGCAGGGCGGGGAGGTAGCCGAATTTTTCGTCCCACTCTAGTTTCAGGTCGCCCGACTCGATCTTCTGCTGCACGGCGGCGACGGGATCTTTCGGCTGCGTCGTCGAGTAGCTGATCGGCGGATGATCATACTCCAGCGGGTGATCCGAGCCCTGAAAATCCTCCGCGCGTGCAACGCAGGTGAGCAGCAGGAGAGAAATGCGGAGCGGTTTTAACATACGCCGATCCTCTGTAAGCGCTCCAATTCCGCCAGCGCAAACTTGGCGGAAGTAGCGCGTAACTTGGCTTTACTGGAACATTGCCCTTGCCCCGGTTTTGTGGACTGCCGTTCGTTGACTCGCCTCAGAAAGTCGGGCATGGTGCGGGCATGAGCACTGTTGCTGAAATCGAAGCTGTGGTTCCAAGTTTGTCTGTGGAGGAATTGGCGGAGTTGGAGCGATTCATTCACGCGACGCGGGAGGGCAAGGTTCGCGGTGAAGCAGAAGTGGCGGGGTTTGACGCATGGCTTGCGGCGAGCAGCGGCATTGCAAAAGGGAAGCTGACGACGGATGAGCGGATGCGCGAGACGCGGGGAGAGGTCTAATGAGCGGGACGACCCTCGGGCAGAATAGGGGCAGAATAGGGACAGACAGATTATTTGCACTTGCCAGTGATTTTTCGGTCTGTTGAGTTGTGCGGCATCATGCGTCAGGCCCGATTGAAAGCTCCCGATGAACACACCGTCTCCTACTACCACTGCATATCGCGGGTGGTGAATCGCGAGTTTGTTTTCGGGGATGAGGAGAAGGAGGAATTTGTGAAGTTGCAGAGGTTGTATGAGCAGTTCTGCGGTGTGCGGGTGCTGACGTATTGCGTGATGAGCAATCATTTTCATGTGCTCGTCGCGGTGCCGCGGCGTCCGGCGGAGGAGATGGACGACACGGCGCTGCTGGCCCGTGCCAAAAGCATCTACAACCCGCAGGGACACGCTGACCTCGCGTGGCGGCTGCCGCATTTGCGCAGCATAGGTGCGGAGAAAGAGGCGGCGAAATTGCGCGAGGGAATCTGCCGCCGGATGTGGGACGTGAGCGCGTTTATGAAGGGGCTTAAACAGCGGTTCAGCGGGTGGTTTAACCGCCGCGGCGGACGGCGTGGAACACTATGGGAGGAGCGGTTTAAGAGCGTGCTGGTGGAGGAGGGCGATGCGCTTATGACCATCGCGGCCTACATTGATTTAAACCCCGTGCGTGCCGGGATCGTGAAGGACCCCGCCGAGTATCGGTGGTGCGGCTACGCGGCGGCGATGGCCGGGAAAAGAGAGCCGCGCACTGGCCTGCGCGAAGTGATGGAGAGTTGGAAGCGCCAGACGTTGTCCGGCACGCGGAGTCTGGAGGCGTATCGCGAAGTGCTCTTTGGCGCAGGCGAGGAAAGATCCGCCGGGGTGAATGGCGAGAGAGGGAGGAAAGGCTTCAGCCCCGATCAAAGCAAAGCGATGGTCGAGAGCAAAGGCGCGCTCAGCCGCACCGAGATGCTGCGCTGCCGGGTGAGGCATTTTGTGGACGGTGCCGTGATCGGCAAAGGCGGCTTTGTGGAAGCCGTCTTTCAAAAAGAGCGTCACCGCTTTGGAAGCCGTCGAAAAAAAGGATCCCGTCCTTTGAAAGGCATGGAAGCCGGCCAGCTTCACTCACTCCGCGACCTCAGAAAGGACCTCAGAAAGGACACTCACACCCATTCAAAATGCAAATAATCTGTCCCTATTTCTGTCCCTATTTCTTTGCCGATGGCGACCCGCAAACCATCCGCCTCGTCGATCCGCTCGGCACGAACGACAGCGCCAGCCGCTTCCTCCGCATCCGAGTTACGGCGCCATGAAGTCGGTCGCACAGAGTGCCAGACTGATGGTCACCCAGAGTGCCAGACTGATAGTTGAGAGCGTCCACACGTTCTGCGTTTTGTGCACTGCTGACTGATCCGTAACCAAGTGAACGTTGCAAAAAATGCTTAATGCCAACATATAATTCGCACCCATGAAAACTGTTTTCCTACCCACATTAACACGCTTGGTTTTAATGGCAGCATTGTGCGCTGCCGGGCAGGCGGCCACGCTCAATCGCCCGAAGGACCCGGTCGTTCTGAACGGCAGTAGCCTCACCCCGCTGGTCGGGGCCGAAGTCGGCAAGATTGTCGGGTTCCGTTATGTGGGCGGCTGGCAGCAGATTCCCATCCAGGTTGACGAACGCGATCTGGTGG
>CAMBOD010000342.1 GCA_945868985.1 Prosthecobacter debontii
TTCAGCGACGGAAAAAAAGCGGCGTGGTATCTCGATCAAACTGGCCGCCTCGGCGTTGTTCCCGAAGAGCAAGGCTACCGTCCGCCAGAGGGCGACGTCGAAAAATTCCAAGCCCAGCTCGACCGCGAACTCGCGAAGCTCGGATTCTAAGCTGCGCTCTGTGAGCCGCCGGTGAGCATTCGCACGCGCTGGTCTTGCAGTGGGAGTTTCATCGTGAGTTCGAGTCCTTTTCCGGCGTCGTTGAGCAGTTCCATTTCGCCGCCGTGTTCGCGCAGGATGCGGCGGACGATGAGGAGGCCGAGGCCGCTGCCGCTGGCTTTTGTGGTGAAATAGGGTTCGAAGATTTTGCTCATCTCGGTTTCCGGGATTCCACCGCCGGTGTCGGCGAATTTGATGGAGACAAAACGGTCGTCCATGTCCGTGCGGATGCGCAGGATGCCGCCGGCTTTCATGGCCTGAAACGCGTTTTTGATCACGTTGAAGAACGCCTGTTTGATTTGCGCGCGATCCACTTCGAGCAGCGGAAGGTCGGCGCGCAGTTCGGTCTCGATGATGATGCTGCGGTCGGTGATTTCCGCTTCGAGAAAGCGCACACTTTCCTGCACGAGATGGTTCACGTTTTCGAGCCGGCGTTCGAGTTGTGCTGGGCGGATCGCGCCGAGAAATTGCCGGATGATGGTGTCGAGCCGAGAGATTTCCTCTTTCGCCACGTCCACGCTTTTCGCGAGATCCTTGCGTTGTGACTCGGGCAGTTTGCGCAGGCGTCGCTCCATGAGCTGGAGGTGAATGTGCAGCGAGTTCAGCGGGTTTCCGATTTCGTGCGCGACGCCGGCGGCGAGCAGTGTGAGCGCATTCAGCCGCTCGCTCTGGATGGTTTCCTCGGTGCTTTTGCGGCTTTCGGTGATGTCGCGGAGGATGACGGCGTAGCCTACCAATTCCTGTTCGCCGGATTTGCGGCCCGGCTTTTCCACGCGCAGCGGGGCGACGTAGAAATTGAGGAAACGATTCTGTGGGTAGAAAATTTCCATGTCGCGCGACACGGTTTTCCCCGCCTCGGCGATGGCGCTCCAGTCGAGCCCGCGCAACTGTTCTGCGAGCGGTCGCCCCATCGCTTCTTCGCGGACGAAGCCGAAAAATTCGCACGCAGCGCGGTTGATGTAGGTGATATTGCCCGAGGGGTCGGTGACGATGACGCCTTCGTGCAGCGCATGGAAGATGGTCTCGAAGAATCCCTTCTCATCCGCGAGGCGTGAGATGTAGTCGCGCACTTCCTCCGGGCGCACGCGCCCGATGCGTTCGAGGAGTTTGTCGAGAAAGCCGGAGTTCATTTTTGGAATGATGAGCTTTTACCGGACGCAAAAAAAAAGGGCGAGCCTGCTCGCGCGGGCCCGCCCTTTGATGATGATTTATGAGTCCGGCTTAGCCTTCTGCTTCGCCCTCGGTCTTTTTCTTCCGGGTGCGTTTTGGCTTCTCCTCCGCTGCGGGGGCGTCAGCGGCTGGTGCCTTTGCGGCGGGTTTGGCGGCTTTCTTTGCGGCCTTTGGTTCGGCTTTCGGCTCGGTAGGCACGTTCGTGGCGGGCATATCTACCCACTCGATGACGGCCATTTCGCTCGCGTCGCTACGGCGCTGGCCGAGCTTCGTGATGCGGGTGTAGCCGCCTTTGCGTGCTGCGTTGATTGGACCGATCTCAGCGAAGAGCTTGTGAACCGCGCCCACGTTGTGGCGCAGGTCCGCGAGGGCCATGCGGCGCGAGTGGATGGAGCCATTCTTTGCCTTGGTGACGAGTTTTTCCACAAACGGGCGCACGGCTTTCGCCTTGGCAACGGTGGTGGTGATGCGGCCGTGGTCAATGAGGCTCACGGCGAGGTTGGACAGCAGCGCGTTCCGGTGATCCTGACGGCGGCCGAGTTTTACAGTTTTACGTTGATGACGCATTGGAGTGTTCTCTTTCTAAATTAGGACTAGGCCTCCGGGGCAACGCCAGCGAGACCTTCCACGAGGCCGCTGTCGAATTTCATCCCCAGCGACAAGCCGAGTCCGGTGAGTTTTTCTTTGATTTCGTTGAGCGACTTCTTGCCGAAGTTGCGATACTTGAGCATCTCCTGCTCGCTCTTCATAGCGAGCTGGCCGACGCTGGTGATGTTCGCGTTGTTCAGGCAGTTTGCTGCGCGGACGGAGAGTTCGATTTCGTTCACGGACATGTTCAGGAGCTTCTTCAGCTTTTGGTTTTCCTGATTCTGCGCCGGAGCGGTTTCGTCGAACGTCACCTGAGCCTCGTCGTAGTTGTAGAAAGGCTCGATGTGTTTGCGGAGGATGGACGATGCCTGCTTGAGCGCCTCTTCGGGCTCAATGCGGCCGTCCGTCCAGATTTCGAGAACGAGCTTGTCGTAATCCGTGCGCTGGCCGACGCGGGTAGCTTCGACTGCGTATTTCACGCGGGTCACTGGCGAGAAAATCGAATCCAACGGAATCACGCCGATGGGCATGTCGGGATACTTGTTCTCTTCGCCTGTGGCGAAACCACGGCCCACGCGGACCGTCAGTTCGGCTTCAAATTTGGTTTTCTTGTCGAGCGTGCAGATGTGCTGCTTCTTGTTCACGACTTCGATGCCCGTGACTTCCTCGATGTCCGCCGCAGTCACGTCGCCTTCCTTGTTCACGGAAATGGACAGCGTGCGTGGCTCGTGGTCGGCGCATTTGAAGCGGACGGCTTTGAGGTTCAAGATGATGTCCGTCACGTCTTCGACGACGTTCGGGAGAGTCTGGAACTCATGATTGGCTCCGGTGATTTTGACGTTGGTGATTGCACCGCCCTCGATGGAGCTGAGCAGAACGCGACGGAGCGCGTTGCCAACGGTGACGCCATAGCCAGCCTCGAAGGGCTCGGCGATGAATTTGGCGTAGCTTTCATTTGCGGTTGCCTCGTCTTTGACGGGCACCTTCGGCAGTTCAAAACGGCCAAGACGAACAGACATATTTGTGTTTTCTATTTGATGAAGCACTGGGTTACCCTCGGCGCATACAGCTCATAACCTGACGGCCAGAGCCCGAGGACCAACAGCGCGATTTTATGTGTTGCGCTTACTCAAAGGGCGGGGAGAAAAGCGTGGGCCGGGGTGCTTGGCAAGGGGTATTTTAAACCGGGTATTTTAAACCGCTCCCTGAAAAGCCACAGCTTGCACGCTGCACGGCGGGGCGACAATTTCCCAGTTCATGAAATTTCTCACCGTCCTCCTCGCCCTTGTTGCCAATGCCTTTGCGGCGGACAGGCCGAACATCCTCTTCATCATGACGGACGACCACGCCGCGCACGCCATCTCCTGCTACGGCTCAAAGGTCAACGAAACGCCCAACCTAGACCGCCTCGCCAAATCTGGTGTCCGCTTCACCAACGCTTTCGTCACCAATTCCATCTGCACGCCCAGCCGTGCCACACTTCTAACTGGAAAATATTCCCACATGAACGGCGTCCCCGTTTTCAACAATTTCGACGGCACCCAGCAAAACGTCGCCAAGCTCCTCCAGAGCGCCGGCTACCATACCGGCGTCATCGGCAAATGGCACCTCGGCAGTGACCCCGCCGGCTTCGACCGCTGGATCATCCTCCCCGGCCAGGGCGCCTATAATAACCCTGCTTTTCTCACCCCA
>CAMBOD010000343.1 GCA_945868985.1 Prosthecobacter debontii
CCTGGAAATTCACGAGACAGACAAGGCGATCAAACATGCGGGTCTCCTTGGCACCTACGGCAACTTGCTCGTCGAAAAGGCAGCCCCGTGGAAACTCATCAAGGATGAGAAAGCAGGCAACCAAAGCGCGGCAAAGCACCTCGACGCCGTCCTCTACCATCTCGCCGAATCCCTCCGCATCATCGCCATCCTGATCTCGCCGGTGCTACCGAATGCAGCGCATGGGATTTTTGACCAGCTCAACTGGAAGCTCGACGAAGCTGGCAAGGACACGCGTTTCCGCCTCGCAGATGCCGTCTGGGGCGGCCTGCCCGACGGCCACATCCTCGGCAAACCCGTCCCGCTTTTCCCCCGCATCGAAGTCGCCGCCTAAACCCGCACACCGCGCCGAGGGCCAACGGCCCGAATCCATACCAGCCTAGGCCAGAGCGAGGAACGAGCGTCGGCCTAGGTTTGAATCCAAAGACGGCAAGAGGGCTGAAGGCCCGATCTATTCGCTGACGGAATCGCTTACTATTTGGTGCCGGGCTTTCAGCCCTTTGTGCATGTGGGGAGCTTTCCTTGGGCGTTGCCCAAGGCTGGTATGAATTCGGGCCTTTGGCCCTCAATAATCGCGTCACAAGACTACTAAAACCGCACCCAGAAAAATCCTTCCCACATAGATCTGCGCGTATCTGCGGTTCCCATCGCGGCCTAGAAAAATCCTACCCCCATGCATCTGCGATTATCTGCGCGTATCTGCGGTTCCTATCGTGGCATCCGGCTAAAAATGCCGACGATACTCGGCCATGCGCTTTTCCAGACGTGCGCGCAAATCGGCGTGTGGGTCGGCGGGTTTGGCTTTTGCAATTTCCACGCAGAGCTGCGCCATGCCCACGGCGTCTGCCACATTTACATACTCCTGCGCGATGCGATTGCGCGGGCCGCAGTTGTGGTAATTGCCGAGCGCCACACACAGCGCGGCGGTGCGGTAGCCGTAGAGCGCGTAAGCCGTGGCTTCGCAAGTGCCGCCCTGCATGAGCGCACGCTGATGCGGGATTTTTGCGCGTGTGGCGGCGTTTTGAATTTCCGCAGTCGCCGCGCTGTCGAAGACACTCGTGCGGTCACCCACGCGAACGATCACGCCAGCGCCGAGCGTAACCGGCCCGCCTTTCACACTGCTCGTTTCGAGCGAGACGATGGTCGTGCTTTTGGGAAGCGCGCCGCTTTTCGCGAGCTGGATCGCGCCGACAAAACCCACTTCCTCGGCACGTGTGAAAATCCCGTAGGCCGAACATTCCGCGCCGCTCTGCTCCAACTCCCGCAGCATCGCCACGATGCACGCGCAGCCGATGAGATCATCGCACGCCCGCGAATAAATCCGTCCGTTGCGCACTTCGAAGGCTGGTAAATCCCACATCCGAAACGCGCCGAACTTTTGCGTAGCGGGTTTCTTTTTCCGATAAACTTCGGGGACGCCGCCGAGAAATTCGCGCTCGACATACGCGGGGTGATCCATGTGCGCTGCGAAGGCGAATCGCGCCTTTGCACGCCCGCGCCGGTAGTGGGCGATGACGTTTCCAAACGCATCGCGCCGCACGCTCACATGCGGGCAGTCCTCCAGCAGCCGTTCGATTTCGTAACGCACCGCGTCTTCGTGAAATGGCGCAGTCGGCTGCGCGAGGATGGAGAAGGCGAGATCGAGATACGCGTCGGTTTTCATACGGGAAGAAAGTGCGTGCTCCGGCGGAAAGTGCAAGCGTAAGTGCGGGAAGACGACACTTGCGCTTGCACTCCGCCCCCTGCCTGCTGCTGCATTCACCGCCCATGTCACTCTGGAAACGCATCCGCTATCGCATCGAAGCCGCAAGCGTGCGGCTGTTCGCGTGGTTCATCCCGCGACTTTCGCGCGAGCGCTGCGTCCGTCTGGCCAACGCGCTCGGCGAAATCGCCTGCCGTCTGGATCGTCGCGGACGTGCCGTCGCACTGGCAAATGTCGAGTGCGCGCTCGGTGATTCACTTTCTGCGGAGCAGCGCCGTGAGGTCGTGCGCGCCAGCTACCGCAACTTCGCGCGCACGATGGTGGATCTTTTCTGGGCACCCGCCCTCGCATTTCCAGAAAACCGCCGCTGGCTGCGCATCCATTATCTCACAGGCTGCGGCGAACATATCGAAGGCAAGGGCGTCGTCCTTCTCACGCTCCATTTCGGCAATTGGGAGTGGGCGTCACTTTCCGCTCCGTGGATGGGACACGCAGCCATCGCGGTTGCGGAGGAATTTAAAAATCCCGCGCTGGCGGGAATTTTTCGCTCATTGAGAGAGACGACAGGGCAGACAATTATCCCGCAGGAAAACTCGATGATGAAAATGCTCAGAACCGTGAAGCGCGGCGGCTGCACGGCGTTGCTCACCGACCTCACTTTGCGCCCGCAGCAGGCAAGCACGGTCATCCGCGCCTTCGGGCTGGAGCTGTGTGTAAGCATGCTCCACGCAGTCCTCGCGCATCGCGCCGGTGCACTCATCGTCCCCGGCATGTGTCTGCCGGATACGGACGGCGGTGCGACAATTCATTTTCTGAAGCCATTAAAATTCAATACGGACGCGAGTCTTCAGCAAATCGCACAGACATGCTGGGATCATTTCGAGCCGCACATCCGCGCCCGGCCCGGCCTGTGGCTGTGGCCCTACAAACATTTCCGCTACAAACCGCGCGGAACCACGAGCGAGTATCCTTTTTACGCCAACGAGTCCGGTGCATTTGAAAAACTGCGCCGCAAGGAACTCGGTGCATAAATCTTACGACCATCGGCATTGACACCCCAGCGCCGTCCGCTTTTTCTCCCCGCCGATGAAACAAATTCTAGCACTCCTCACCGCCTTTGCCGCGCTCACGCTCGGCGCGTGCGTCAACTCCAGCGGAGGCTATAGCGTCAAAGCTTACGCCCCGAAAAACCCCGCCGCCGTCCGCGTCAAAGTCTCCACCTCCACGCAGAACATTTACGTCGTGGAGGGCGACCGCGTGCTCATGGCCGTTCAAGGCACCGTCGGCGTGAATGGCAGCACTGGCTCCGGCAACTACAGCATCCTCGAGAAGATCAAAAACAAACGCCGCATCAGTCAACCAGATGCCGGATACCCGATGGCATACTGGTGCGCGTGGAAGCCCGCTTATGGCTTTCACGAAGGCTTCGTCCACCCGCACCCGCGCAGCCACGGTTGCATCCGGATGCATCGCGAGGCGGCGGCTCGCTTCTTCGCACTCGTGCGAATTGGAACGCCAGTCAACATCGCCCACTCGCAGCACGAGGATTCCACCATTGGCCACTACGTCAAAAAACTGGACCAGTCCCGCGACCCCGATCCACCACGTTCGCATTTGATGTCTGCAAACTGGTTCCGCGACCCCGCCGGCCCGTTGCTCATCCAGCAGTAAAATACCCGCAACTCTCCAAGGGCGCCCGCGACTCACGTTGCGGGCGCCTTTTCTTTCGCCATTTCGCATCCACCGAGTAGCATCCTCATCGTGTCCGCTGAAACTCCAACCGCTCCGAAACGCGTGAACCTTCGCACGCCCGACGTCATGGCCGCCGTGCAGGCGCAGGTCGAAACGCACTACCGCAGCGAAGTCGTCGAGCGTGTGCGCGCGAACGGCGGCGTGCTCCG
>CAMBOD010000344.1 GCA_945868985.1 Prosthecobacter debontii
CCTTCGGCAGCTTGCTCACATCAATCTTCGCCGGCGGCTGGGCAATGACAGTTGCGGATAGAATCGTGAGTGCGAGTAAGGTGATTTTTTTCATCGAAACGTTGGTTTTTCCGGAGCGCGGGTAATGAGTTGAACGCATCACGGGCGGAAGCCGCAAGCCATCTTTTGCTGGAATATGCAGGTCTCTTGTTTTCCGCACATCGCGGAAATGTCGTATTGCCGCGCATCGCGCCTTCGCGCAAAACAGCGCCCATGCTCCTTGTGATCGATAACTACGACAGCTTCACCTACAACCTCGTCCAGTATTTTGGCGAGCTTGGCGCGGAGCCGCTCGTGAAGCGAAACGACGATATCACGCTCGACGAAATCGCCGTGCTAAAACCAGAGCGCATCTGCATTTCGCCCGGCCCCTGCACGCCGAATGAAGCCGGCATCTCCTGCGATGTCATCCGCCGCTTCGGCGCAACCACTCCGCTCTTCGGCGTCTGCCTCGGCCACCAAAGCATCGGCCACGTCTTCGGCGGCGATGTCGTCCGCGCCGGTCGGCTCATGCACGGAAAAACCTCGCCAATCCTCCACAACGGCAAAGGCATTTTCGCCGGACTCCCCTCTCCTTTCGAGGCCACACGTTACCATTCGCTCTTGGTAAAACGGGAAACTTTTCCCGCCTGCCTTGAAATCACCGCCGAAACACCGGAGGGCGAAATCATGGGCCTCCAGCATCGCGAACTCCCCATCTACGGCGTGCAATTTCACCCCGAAAGCATCCTCACCCTCGAAGGTAAACACATCCTGAAAAACTTCCTGGCGCTTTAATACCTCAGCGTCACTCCTTCGGAATTTGATTCAGCGTGTAATACGCCATGTCGTGCAAGAGCGGCTGGCCGGCGCGGTCGCGGACTCCGACTACAAATACTCCGTCAGTCCGTCGTAGCCGTGGCTCACTTGGACTTTGCTGCCCATGCGATCGAGCAGGCGGCGTGTGAGGTTGAGCTTCGTTTCGAGAAATGCGTCGTCGTGCGTTGGGTCATGGTGAGTGACAATCCAACGCCTCACGCCAGCTAGGTGCGCGAGCACGCAGGCGTTTCCAACGCTGCTGTGGCCCCATCCGACTTTGCTGGGATATTCGTCGTCCGTGTATTGCGCCTCGTGGATAAGCAAATCGGCTCCGCTCACAAAATCCACGACCGGCAAATACGGGCGGATCACTTCGCTCTCGCGGGTTAACTCATCCAGTGGATCGAGATGACCTCGAAGAAATTCGTTATCCGGAAACCACACGATCTTTTTCCCTTCTACTTCGATTTTATAGCCGAGCGTAACGCCGGGGTGCTCGGCGGCGATCCACGAAATTTTCACTCCTTCGATAGTGAGCGGCTCCTCTTGGAGATGATGAAAATCCAGGTGCGCACGCATATCTTCGAGCTGCACCGGGAAGTAATCGCGGTCGAGCTGGCCCTTAAAGATGGACTTGAGCGGCTTGTGCAGATGCTTGGCGCCGTAGAGTTCGATCTCCCACCCCGGCGTGTAGGCTGGTGTGAAAAATGGGAAACCCTGAATGTGATCCCAGTGCGTGTGCGTAATGAAGAGATGTATTTGCCTCGGCGGATCCTCCATGAGCGAGCGGCCCAATTCGCGAATACCACTACCCGCATCGAATACGAATTGCGCGCCATCATGCGAAAGCGAGAGGCACGAGGTGTGTCCGCCGTGGCGGATGAAGCGTCCTCCCGGTGTGGGCGAGGAGCCGCGTGAACCCCAGAGGATGAGTTGACCGGACGGAGTGTCGTTCATGCAGGAAGATTGAGAGATAAATTACGGATTTGGGTAGGAAAATCACAGTGCACTATATCCAGCCGAGATGCTGGTGAGTGATGCCTGCGAGTTTTTCAAGTTCGATGAGCAGCTTGCGCAATGCGCGCACAAAATCATCCGCCTCGTTGAGTAGTTGCTCCACCTTTCCCTCTCGCGCACTCGTTTCGAGACGCTTCGCGGCAGCCCATGCGTCGGTGGCGTTAAAGGCACCAACCATTCCCTTGAGCCCATGCGCGGCCTTGGCGGCGGCAGGGCACTCGCCTTTAGAAAGCGCAGTAGCCAGTTCCTTGAGCAGGCGCGGCGCATCACCGTCGCGACAAAGCTGAATGACCTCCGCGAGCATAACCATGTCATTGCCGATATTGTTCATGAGTAACTCTTGATCAAAAGGCGGCGGCGCGATGGATGTCTCGACCAATGGCTGCGCGGGCTCGAAGACCAAAGGACCTGATGATTCTGAACTCTGGGGCGTGAGGTCCGTCCTGAGAGGCTCGCTTTGAATATATGTCTGCACTGCCTCCGCAGGCGCGGCGGGTTTAGTTAAAGCCTGCTGCTGTTTCCTACCAGCTTGAGTCTTTAGAAATGAGCTCCCGGAATCCGAGTCAGTGAATAATTTCGGGATGACTTGGGACATCGCACTGACGAGTTCCTGCTGACGGACGGGCTTTGAGACGTAGCCATCCATCCCGCTTTTTGAACATTCATCGCGAACGCCTTTGAGAACGTTTGCACTTAGCGCAAGGATGGGCGTGCGTTTCGCACTTCGCATTTTTTCAATGGCGCGAATGGCGGTTGCTGCCTCGAATCCGCTGAGCCGTGGCATTTGGAGATCCATTAGCACAATGTCGAACTCGCGTTCTTTATATCTATCCACGGCCTCCTGCCCGTCATTCGCAACAACAACTTCGTGTCCCCACCCTTCGAGATTCAGTTTTGCCAGCCGCTGATTGACTGCGTTGTCCTCCGCCACAAGCACGGCGAGTGGTCGCTGTGCAGGCATCGTGCTTCTCGGAACAGACATTCCGGAATCATTTTTTGCATCCGCCATTGCCTTGGAAAGCGCCACACGTAGCGAACGGGTGGTCACGGGCTTGATGAGCGTGGCTCGAATCGCAGCGTGGCGATAGCGATCCATTTCACCACGCCTTGGTGATGAGACAAGTAGCACGACACGGGTGGAAATGAGTTCCGAATAGCTATCTATGGTCGAAGCGAGTTTCACACCGGGGCTCTCGGGGCGCACGGCATCGGCGATGAAAAGGTCGAACGGCTTTCCCGCTGCCGCTGCACTGCGAAGCTCCTTGAGCGCCGCAACGACATCGCGCACAGGCTCGGCCTGTATCTGCCACGCACAGAGCAGTTCGGTGGTGATGCGCAGGCTGTTCGGATGCGCATCCAGCACGAGAGCGCGCAACCCACTGAAATTGTCTATTGCGTAGTCGCGCGTGTCTGCATCTGGCTTCTGGTAGCCAAAGCGCGCGCTGAATCGAAATACACTCCCCTTTCCCACTTCGCTTTCCACATTCATCTCACCTTGCATCAGACCCACAAGCTGCTGAGTGATTGCCAGCCCGAGCCCGGTGCCGCCAAAACGCCGCGTCGTCGAGTAGTCTGCCTGACTGAATGGCGAAAAGATCGTCTCCACGCGCTCACTCGGAATGCCGATGCCCGTGTCAGCAATCGCAAAGGCGAGTTCGGCGTTGCCCTCAATCCACTTTGAATTTTCCACGCGCACAAGCACTTCGCCTTTTTCTGTAAATTTCAGCGCGTTACCCACGAGATTCACCACGATCTGACGCAACCGGTGTGGGTCGCCGACGAGGATTT
>CAMBOD010000345.1 GCA_945868985.1 Prosthecobacter debontii
GACGAACTCACCGAGCATCTCGTCGCGCGCGGTTTCCTCGCCGACAAACTGCACGGCGACATCGCGCAAGCCGCCCGCGAGCGCGTGATGCGCAGGCTGCGTGAGCGAAAGATCGAATTCCTCGTAGCGACCGATGTCGCTGCACGCGGGCTCGATGTGGACGACCTCGAAGTGGTCTTCAACTACGACCTGCCGCAGGACGCCGAGGACTACGTGCATCGCATTGGCCGCACAGGCCGCGCCGGTCGCACGGGCCGCGCAATTACTTTCGCGGACGGACGTGAAGTGTGGAAGCTGCAACACATCATGCGCTTCACGAAAGCGCGCATCCGCCGTGAAAATGTGCCGACCGCCGAGCAGGTGGAGGAGCAGCGGAGTAACGCGCTTTTCGATAAAGTTCGCAGCACGCTCGAAGGCGCGGCTTACAAACGCTACGATGTGTTTATCGATCGCCTGCTCGATTCCGGCTACACGCCGACCGACATCGCCAGCGCGCTCTTTTTCCTTCTCGAAGGCGACGGACCGAAGCCCGCGACAATCGCTGAGGATCGCCCCGCGCCAACGCGCCGCGAATATCCCAAGCAGGAGCAGCGTGGCGCACCACGAGGAGATCGTCCGCCACGCCAGTTTGAAGATCGCCCGCCACGCCAGTTTGAAGATCGCCAGCAGCGTCCGCAGCGCGATCAGGTCGAACCCGTTTCACACGAGCCCGGCATGGTGCGGCTCGCGATGAATGCGGGCAACGACAGCATGGTGCGCCCGGCGGATGTCGTCGGATTTCTGCTGAACGAAACCGCGCTCCCACGCGAAGCGCTCGGCGCAATTCACATTCTGCCAAAGCACACGCTGTTCGATGTGCGCGAGGAGTTCGCACGCGACATGGTGAAAGTGCTGCACGGCGCGCGCTTCAAAGGCCGCAAGCTGATCGTCGGCGTCGCGAAGGTGTAAGCTATTTCAGCGGGCGCCCGACGAGGATTCCTGCGTGCCGCTTGAAGCGAGCGAGGTATTCGACGAGCCGCGAATCCAGAACGACCTTGCCGAAATTGGAAGGCGCGCTCGCGTGCATGAAATGCAGCGCGCCACTGTCCTTGCGAAATGCAAGGCCGACGTGCGAAGTGCCGTAGGCATCGCCGTCGTGGCTGACGATGCCGATGATGTCGCCAGTTTGAATTTTGTCCTCGATGGCCGGGATGTTCGCCTTCGGGATGAAGACGAGCGGCTGGCGGCGGAGTCGCGCTTCGAGCTGCGAAATGCCGACGCGATAATCGGGGTTCTTCCGCATATAGCGGTAACCTTTCCAATTATTCGTCATCTCGGTCGCCGAGTTTGGAAAACCACGCCCGCCGAGCGCACGTGTGAGATCGCGGATGAGGCCGCGCCTCGCGTTGTCGTTCAGCCAATCTTCGAGATAGTGCAGCCGCGACAGATAGGTGCCGTCGCACTTTCCACCCCAGTAACGATCCAGCTCAATAAAACGCAGCATCGTCTCCGGCGTCCAATTTTCCGCCGGCTCCTCGACCATGCGCGCGAGTGCGAGCGCGACCTCGAAGAACGTCCAGCAATCGAGTCCGTTGAGATTCACCGACGCCGCTTCGATTTTGTCGTCAATCTCCAGCGTGAAACCCTTGTAGGGAGTGCCTAGAAAAATCTGCCCGAACCACGCAACACGCTGGCCAATTGGAAGTGCCCGGATTCGCTCCACCTTCGGTTTGATTTGCGCGACGAGCGCATCGAAACGCTCGCGGCCTTTGAAAACCGTATCAAACGGCAGCAGCCCCGCATTCGCCGGAAGCAACGGCGCGGTGAGCGCGGCTGCGAGCGTGGTCAGAAACTGGCGGCGTGTGTGCCTCATTGCGCCGACCAATAGCGGTAGTGGCCGGTGAGTTCAAAGTCGAAGAGCCGGTCTTCGAGTTGCGCGCCGCCGCCGATATTGTGGATGACTTGAAGGCGCTTCGGGTCGGCGGACGACGGCACATCGCTCACGATCATGATGTGCGGCAAGTGCGGCGGGACGAGGCACGTCACGAGATCGCCGGGCTGGTAGTCCTCCGGTTTTTTGCTCACGGCGATTTTCTTTCCGCTGCGCTCGAAGAAGCGCATGAGATTCGGCACACGGCGGTGGTCAATGTTCGTGTCCGGTTTCCGCAGCCCCCATTGCTGCGGGTATTTTTCAAAAGCGCGCGCCATGTCGTCGTGGACGAGTTGCTGGAGATCAAGGCCGAGCTTGCGAAAGGAGCGAATCACCACGTCCGTGCAAACGCCGCGCTCCATCGGCACATCGCCGCCGGGGTAATCGAGTTTCGTGTATGCGCCGTCGTATGACTTCGTCACACCGATTTGCGTTTTCGCCGCCGCAACGAGCTTCTTCGCCGGCTCGGGCGATTGTGCGAAAGCGCTGACTGCGAGTGCGAGGAAAGTGAGGATGCGCATGGGGCGTTCAGACAAACTCCACGCTGCGGCGTTCACTTACCGATGCACCACAGCTTGTCCGTCGTGCGGATGAAAAGCTGGCCGTCGCTCACCGCGATGCTGCTGCGCGCGCCTTCCTCACCGCCCATCGCGATGACAGAAATCTGCGAGCCGTCGCTTTCCTTTTGCACGACCACCGTGCCGCGCTCTCCGAGGCTGTAGATTTTTCCGTCCACGACCGTCGGCGATGCGCGGAAAATTTCCCGACCCTTGGTCTTGTCGAGCGTGAGCGCGACCTGCCAGACCTTCGCACCGGATTTTGCATCGAGGCACGTCATCACCTGCATGTCGCCATCGAGGACGAAGAGTTTTCCATCGTGATACGCGGGCGTCGTGCAGTCGGGAGTTTTGCGTTCGTCAAAAGCCCACGCCTTGCCGCTCTCGGTCACGTCGCCTTTTCCATCGGTCTTGAAAGCAATCATCGCGCTCTGCTTTGGCCCGCACACCACTGCCACCTCGCCAGCGCTCACGGGGCTGGGGACGATGCGCATCCATTCGCCGCCGCCTTTGCCCTTCTTATTGTTGATGCCGCCCCCGCGCCACAATTCCGCGCCCGTCTCCGCGTCGTGCCCGCTCAGCACGTCGCCGCCTGCGATGAGGATCTGCACTTTTCCACCCTGCGTGTGCGGGATGGGCGTGCTGTAACTTTCCATGCTCTCCATGATCGAATCGCTGGGCCGCACGTGTTTCCAAAGCGTCTTGCCGCTCACCGGATCGAGCGCGAGCACGAAGCTCTCGCGGTCGCCCGCATCGGCCTTGCCGAGGCCGGGGTAATCATTCGGAGCCGGCGTGCGCTGGAGCACCTGCACGTAGAGTTTTCCGGCGAAAAGCAGCGGGCTGCTGCCGTAGGTCCACATGATGGCGAATTTGCCGTAATCCTTCGCGAGATCGCGCAACCAGAGCTGCTTGCCGTCCATGTCGAAAGCCGCGAGCTGCCCCGTGCCCACGAACGCCCACACGGTCTTGCCGTCGGTGATTGGCGAGGGCGAAGTCGAGTTGCCCTTTCCTTTATCGAGCATACCGCCCGCGACATTTTGTTTCCACAGCACCTTGCCGTCCTTGCGGCTAATGCACATGAGCAGTTGCTCCTTCTGCGCATTTGGGCTCATCACAAAAACGCGGTCGCCCCAAACCACCGGCGTCGCGCCCGAAATGCCCGGCAT
>CAMBOD010000346.1 GCA_945868985.1 Prosthecobacter debontii
CTTACGACGCGGAAGAGGTGCCTGATGCTCTCCTCTCCATGCAGCTTCTGAAATGCGGTAGAATCACCGACACGCTGTGTCAAAACCGCCAGCGCAGCCGCCGCATTTTCGCTGGCGACGTAGTATTCCACGCGATTGCAAGTGGAGACAATCACCGCTTCGCCAATCTCGGGCTCACGAGCGATCTGCACCGCAGTCTCGCCAATATGCGCGTCACCGATGGCGAACTTCTCACGAAGTTCGACCGGCGCGTTCTTATGGCTGAGGCCAAGACAGACGACGTGCATCACTGATTGAGGTGTAGGAAACTGAGCGCTCCTAGCGAAGTGAGCGCGACGATGAATGCGACGACCGAGAGCCAAGCAAAACGCCGCGATGAATAGCGGTGCGTTTGCCTCAGAATAAGAATCAACCCATAGGGCAGCCACACGCTCACCGCCATCATCACGATGGCAGTGTGAGCGCTTCCTGCAAAAAATCCGCCCACCAGCCCGAGTGTGAAAAGAATGAATCCCGCGAGCATCACACGCTGCGTAGCGGCCACCAGTGTCGCGATGGGTGGCAAGTTTTGAAACACCGAGCCCAACTGCCGTCGCTTCAACAACCGCTCCTGCACGAGAAACATCACACCCGCGACGCACGCCAGCGCGAACGCACCGTAGGCCATCAGCGACACCGCAGCGTGTAATTCAGCCCAGAATCCTGCGCTCACTTTTCGCACTGCTGGAAGCGACGCCGATGGGAGAAGTTGTGCGAGCGACTGGATCAAAAACACCAACGGGGCGGTAAATGTCCCGAGCAATGAAAGCCGATAAGAACCACCCACGACAAAATAGAGCAGAACAACCGACCAACTTAAAAACACGAGCACTTCAAAAAGATTCGTGACCGGGCAACGTCCGACGATCTCGCCTCGCTGATGAAGATATTCCGTCTGGCAAATGAAGCCGGTGAGCATCACCAAAAAATTCCACCGCGAAGGCCGCGCAACGCCCGCGCCGAGCGCAAACATCGTGTATGCAAAGCCGACTAGAAAGCAGAGCGTAGATGCGTTGAGAAACCAGCGTTCCATTGATTGAGCGAAGGTAGTGGGCGAGGTGCGGCTTGGCAAAGCCTCAACTGTTAAGCCCGCTTTACACGAGTGCGGTGCCGCCGCTCAGCAGACGTTTGCGCACGCGCTTGCCGTCTTTGAACGTATAGATGATGTCCTTCGCCACCCACGTTCCGTGTGTCGCGATGTCGGATGTTTCGCCAGCGATGTTGTCCTTCTCTTTCTCAAGCCACTTGGCGAGCGCTTCTGGCGTGCTGGCTGATTGTTGCCAGAATTCCGCGACATCAAACACCATCTCGCGGCATCGCTTCTCGACGAATGTGCGGTCGAGAAACGCGAGCAGGTTGCCTGCTTTCGGCCCCGCCTCGCGGTCGAGAAATACGCGATAGAGCGCTTTAAACGCCTGCGGTTGCTCAATGGGTGTCATGCGCGCGACTTCAAAGACACGGCTCTGAATCGCGTCGTCCTCCCACTTCTCCGGCAGTGAGTCGGCGAGCGCATGGAGGAATGCCCGCTGCACGTGCGTCAGTTCTGCGGCGCGTGCCGGCAAAGTTTCCTGAAGACGTGTCTTTTCCTCCTCGGCTGCGAAATTCGCGACCCACTCACGGGCGCTCGCAAGTCGCTCGTCGAGGTGACCCTCATCAGCAGGCGTGAGCGTCCCGAGACGTTTCGCCATTTCTGCGCGTGCGTCGAGATGTGGCATTTGCACGAGCGCCGTGGCGAGTTGGATGTTCGCAGGCTTGTAAGGCTGCGGCTCGCGGAGACACGCGAGGCGGTAGGTCATCGCTTCATCCGGCGTCGCCTGCTTGGCAAAGTAGCGCGTGTGCGCGCGGTCGAATTCATTGAAGAGCTTCACGATTCCCTCTTCGTGCGTGTCGAAATTCACGGGCGAATTCGGCTTCGTCCGCATCATCAAAAAGCGCAGCATTTCCGGAGGCAGCAGATTCGCCATGTCGCGCGCACTCGCACCGATGCCTTTGCTCGACGACATTTTTGCGCCGCCCACGAGGAAAAATTCATACGGCACACGTAACGGCTCATCTGCGCCGTAGATCGCTTTGTAGCAGGCCGCGCTCACGTCGCGTGAACCGCCGCGTGTCGAGTGATCCTTGCCAGCGCCTTCGATGGTCACCGGGAATTGCTTCCACTTTGCAACCCACTCCAATTTCCACGGCAGTTTTCCATTTCCACCGAAAGGCGAGATGCGCCCCTCGTGGCCGCAGCCTTTGCCGAGGCCAAGCTTTGGATTCACCATGCGCGAAGTAAGGCAGCTATACGCCACGGTGGAGCCATCGTAGTCGCTCACTTCCGTCGTCGCGATGCATCCGCACTGCTCGCAAATCACTTGAAAAGGCAGCCAGTGTTCCGGCCTCACCGCACCGCTCACCTCTTTATATACCGCACGCACTTTATCCGCATTGCGGAGGATCATATCTATCTCCGCGTCGAATTTTCCTGCGCGGTAAATGTCCCGCATCCGGTAACGCTCCACCTTCACGCCAAGCTCGTCGAAAACCTGCCAAAACTCCCGGATGTAAAACTCCGCCATGTCACCCTCGGCTCCGCATGGAGCTGGCGTATTACACAGTGGCTTTCCGATGTGCTGGCCAAAGTGAGAATCCTCGCCCTTCGGGATTTCATCCACGGGATCGTAGTCATCCACGCCAAAAAGATACCGCACTTCGACACCTCGCTCTTTCAGAGTGCGAAAAATCGCGTCGTGAATCAGCACGCCACGCAGCGCGCCGACATGCACGCGTCCGCTTGGCGTCTTTGAGTCATTGATGATGTGAGGCCCGGCGCCAGCGCGCTCCGCCACTTCTTCAGTCCAAAACATAGGGCGCGTGAGATAGCCGCGCGCACCACAAAGTCCAGCGCCCACTACAAAACGTCGCTTGGATTTCCATCCACCTGCGGGCTTGGCGAACAGCCAGCGATCCATTTATACACCACGCGTGCGTTGCTTCATAACTCTCCTCATTTGCCTCACAGTCGCTCGCGCGGAGGATCGATTCCTCGGCTGGCAAAGCTGCGCTTCCTCCGGATGTCACGGCGGAGGCAAGGGCGACGACCAAGTGCTCGTCTGGCAAAAATCCGACGTCCACTCGCGCGCTTACGGCACTCTCATTTCCGAACGCAGCAAACGAATCGCCGAAGCTCTCGGCGTGGGCGAAGCGGCGAAGAGCAACCAATGCACCGTCTGCCATTCGCCCATGGAGAGCGCAGCCACTGCAAAAATTGCGGATGCTTTAAAAAATCCGAATCACGGCGTCTCCTGCGAAGCGTGCCACGGCCCGGCGGAAAACTGGATTCGCTTTCATACACGCAAGGACATCACGCACACCCAGCGTGTCGCCGCCGGATTGCGCGACCTCGACACCGCCTACCAGCAATCGAACACCTGCGTAGGATGCCACGGAAATCTGCCAGCGGGACTAGCCAAAGCGGGCCATCCCACTCTGCGATTTGAACTCGCCCGCCAACTCGTGGAGATGCCAGCGCACTGGGAAAATTTCGATGCAGGACAATCCGCAAAAGCATGGCTCACC
>CAMBOD010000347.1 GCA_945868985.1 Prosthecobacter debontii
CGCTGGAGCATGAGCGAGCGACAAAACCACGGAAAGATCATCATGTTCGCCCAAAAACAAACAGCCATTTGCCCTATCGCCGCACTTCTTGCATCCAAAAGTCCAGTCGCCGTCCTCGTTCGTCTGACAAAAACAGCCGCCCAGAAACCTTTCAGACGATCACCTCTTTAATCAGCGTTTCCTCAGACAAATGCGGGCGACGCGGTGTTTGTCGCGCTGTTGCTTTTGTTCGGCGTGATGCTCATCCGTCGCGTGAAACGGCGGGCCGGACTGCCGCCGCCGGGCTTTGTGTTTGTGGCGCTCGGCTATCTGGCGGGACTCATCGGCACGGTGCTGTGGCTTTGCGGAGCGATTGGCTGGCTGCCCGGAAGCGTGATGCTACTCGGCGGACTTTGGCTGAATCAGGCTTTCGCGCTGCTGCTAATCTTCGGCGTCGGCTCTTTTTTAATCCCGCGCTTTCTGGGGCTCCCTGATGTCATCCCCATGGCGGACGAACGGACTGCCTCACCAGCATGGCGGCGGCGTGCGCTGTTTTCGCTCGTGCTCGGCGCTCTTTTTCTCGGCAGCTACTGGCTCGAAGCGGGATACGCGATGGGGACTCAGGCCGCCGTGCTACGGGGCTGCGTGGCCATCGCATATTTCGCCGTGATGGTCCCAATTCATCGCACACCTGAGCCGGGGAAAACTGTCCCGCTCGCGATGAATCTCTCACTCGTCGCGCTGGTCGCCGGTCTTGTGTTCCCGCTATTTTGGCCAAGCCAGCGTGTTGCGGGGTTGCACATCATTTTCATCGGCGGCTTCAGCCTTCTCACATTCACCGTCGCCACGCGTGTCGTGCTCGGTCACT
This sequence comes from Prosthecobacter debontii, assembly GCA_945868985.1. GTDB lineage: Bacteria > Verrucomicrobiota > Verrucomicrobiia > Chthoniobacterales > Chthoniobacteraceae > SXWH01. Next base: position 848 of record CAMBOD010000347.1, read on the forward strand.
CGGGAAATGAACACCTCTTCCGCTCGCCGCTGCCATCCCTGCGCATGGTCACATTGTTCATCGTCGCCAGTGTAATCCTGCGCGCCGTGGCCGACTTTTTCGTGGAAAGCCGAGCCGGACTTTTGAACTGGGCCAGCTCACTCTGGATGCTCGCAGCGTTGGCGTGGGCCATTTTCATCCTGCCAAAAGTCCGCACCCCGGACTCCACCGAGGAAGGCACCTGCAAAGGCCGCTCGAAGCGTCTGAAATCCGCAGTAAACTAGCAGCCAAAGAAAGACCGCCCTTGCCAGCGTGCTTCGCTTGCGCTGAATTGCGCCCCCTTTTCCAAATATATGCTCAGCGCAGGTATCGTCGGTCTTCCAAACGTCGGCAAATCCACACTCTTCAACGCCGTCACACGCACCCGCAAGGCGCAGGCGGCGAACTATCCGTTTTGCACGATTGATCCAAACATCGGCGTCGTCACCGTGCCCGATCCACGGCTCGAAGTGCTCAGCAAAATGAGCGGCAGCAAAAAGCTCGTGCCCGCCGCGATTGAATTCGTGGACATCGCGGGCCTCGTGAAAGGCGCGGCCTCCGGCGAAGGCCTGGGCAATCAGTTCCTCGGTGCCATCCGCGAAGTGAACGCCATCGTGCAGGTCGTCCGCTGCTTCGAGGACGCGGACATCCACCACGTCTCCGGCACCGTGGATCCCGTGCGCGACATCGAGGTCATCAATACCGAGTTGATTCTCGCCGATCTCGCTGCGGTGGAGAAAAGGAAGGATCGCCAGTCAAAGAGCGCACGCAGCGGCGACAAACTCGCCAAGGCCGAAGTCACGCTGTGCGAAAAGCTGATGCCGCATTTGAACGCCGGAAAACCCGCGACAACGCTCGACCTTTCCGATGACGAGAAAAAACTGATGAAGGAGTTTTTTCTCCTCTCGGGAAAACCCACCATCTTTGCGTGCAACGTCGCCGAGGCCGATCTCGGCGCACTGGCCGAGGGCAAGGACTGCGTGGCAAAGCCGTTCGTCGAAGCCGTGCGCGCCTACGCAGCGGCGCATTTCGGCACGGAAGCCATCGTCATTTCCGCGCAAATCGAAAGCGAACTCAGTGAACTCAGCGACGCAGAAGCCGCCGAATATCTCACGGGCATCGGTGCAAAATCCAGCGGCGTCAGCGAACTCATCCGCGCCGTGTATCACCTGCTCGGCCTTCGCACCTACCTCACCACCGGCGAGCAGGAGACGCGCGCTTGGACCATCCGCGCTGGCGACAAAGCGCCCGCCGCTGCTGGCGTCATCCACACCGATTTCGAGCGCGGCTTCATCGCAGCGGAAGTCATCCACTACGACGACCTCGTCGCACTAGGCACGATGGGCAAAGGCCGCGAAACCGGCAAACTCCGCATCGAAGGCAAGGAATACGTGATGAAAGACGGCGACGTCGTAGAGTTCCGCTTCAACGTGTGACGCTCGGATGAACCCCGACGACGCCCAACAGCCCGAGCCTGAGGCCGAATCGCCCATCGAACATCCCGACCACGTCTGCCCCGTCTGCGGCGCAAAGCTGATCTCAGAAAAGTGCAAAGTCGTCTGCCGCAGCGAACGCTGCCGCTACCGCATCATTTTCAACTGCGCCGAGTTTTAGCAGCGCATTTTCCAGACACTACAATACTTCGCGCAGGAACGGTGCGGTGCGGCTTTGTTTGCTGCGGGCGACTTCTTCGGGGGTGCCGTGAGCGACGACCTCACCGCCGGCGGCTCCGGCTTCGGGGCCGATATCCACGAGGTAGTCGGCGTCGGCGATGAGCGAGAGGTTGTGCTCGATGACGATGACGGTCGCGCCTTCGTCCACGAGGCGGTGGAGGACTTTGAGCAACTCAGCCACGTCCGCCATGTGCAGGCCAATGGTGGGTTCTTCCAAAAGATAGAGCGTGCTCTTTGGCTCGCGCTGGCGGCGGAGGCGAGAATTTGCATCGCGGGCGACGCCCAGCACGAGTTCGGTGACGAGTTTCAATCGCTGCGCCTCTCCGCCGCTGAGCGTGGGGCTGGGCTGGCCGAGGCGGAGGTAGCCGAGTCCGGTATCGCAAAGCAGCGCGAGGGGGCGGTGGATTTTTGGCGCGGCTTTGAAAAAGTCCGCCGCTTCTGCGAGCGACATCTGCATCACATCACCGATGCTCTTTTCGTTGTAGAGGACTTCGAGCGTGGCGGGGTTGAAACGCTGGCCGTGGCAATCGAGGCAAGGATGGTAGCTGGTCGGCAGGAAGGCCATCTCGGTGCGGATGACGCCCTGACCGCCGCACGTTTCGCAGCGTCCGCCCTCGGTGTTGAAGGAAAAGCGCGACGCGGTGAAGCCGCGCATCCGCGAGAGGGGAAGTTGCGCGAAGAGCGCACGGATTTCGTCGAAGACGCCGAGATATGTGGCGGGCGTGGAGCGCGATGTTTTACCGATGGGCGATTGATCCACTTCGTGCACGGCTTCGATGAACTCCGCACCCAGCAGCTTTACACCCTTGGTGGTTTTCTTTTTCAGCGCCGCCTCGACTGCGGGCTTGAGCACGCCGCGCATGAGCGTGCTTTTTCCGCTGCCGCTGATGCCGCTGAGCACGCTGAGTCGCCCGATGGGAAAGCGCACTGTCACGTTTTTCAGATTGTTTGCACGAGCGCCGCGCACTTCGAGCCACTTCACATTTTGCAATGTGCGACGCTCGCCGCGTGTCGGGTGCTTGAGCGGGTGGCGAAAATATTCGCCGGTGAGGCT
>CAMBOD010000348.1 GCA_945868985.1 Prosthecobacter debontii
AGTGATGCTCGCAGCGTGAATCTCCAGCGCCGTCACACTCGCCGGTGTGATCGCCGACACGACGTTGGCTACGTTCGTCGCGCCGTTCGCACCGATTTGCAGCGTGGCTGCGGTGATCAGGTCAATCTCCGAATCCGTCACGCCGAAGACGCCCGCCGAGTCCCCGGCACCGATGCGGATTTCCGGCGTCGCAGTGAGCGGCGCGAGCGTCACCTTTCCGATGCCCGCATTGACCGCGCCGTTGATGGTGATGCCGTCCGCGAAGAGCTCCACATCGGCGTTACTCGTGGTGATACCGGAGACGGAAAAACTGCTCGAATCCTTGTAGCTCACACCGCCCGTCGTATTCGCGGATAGCGTGCCGATGTGGTTGATCGCTGCGTTGAGCGCGAAAGACCCTGCGCCCGCCAGCGTGAGGTTGCTCGTCAGAATATCCGCGCTCGATGTCTGCGTGACTGCGCCAGCCGAGCTGAAAACGATCGTGCCGTTATTCGTGGAGACGCCGGTGAGGGTCGCAAAGCTGGCGATTTGAAGAGCACCGGTGTTCGTGAAGGAAAGAGTCGAGCCGTTGTTCGTCACGCGCCCGGCAAAATCCCCGACGTTGTTCTGGCCCGTCAACGACGCCGTCTGCACGCTATCCACCGCCAGCTTCACCGCCGTGATCGCGCCCGCGCCACTCTGTGTCACCCCTTGGCCCGTTTTCAGCAAGACGACCGCCGTGCCGAAATTCATCGCCGCATCGTTCAGTATCTGGCCGCTGCTCGCATCGCCTAGCTTGATGAACGGCGCACTGAGTTTGCTCACCTCCGCCGCCGTGAGGCTGACGCGGCCGGCGTTTTCCGTGCCGAGAGAAAATTCGCGCCCCGCCGTGGATGCGACGATCGAGATGGTCTGCGTCGCATTGATGCTCGCAAACTGGCCGATATCGAGGTTGTCCGTGGTGAAGGACACGTTCGTCGCGCTGTTGACCTCCTTGTCCACCTGATCGTCTCCGCCTTGATGCTCAGTGCGCCATTCACCACGAGCGGTGTCGAGTTGTTGGAGTTACTAATGCGGGCGGAGTCAGTTCCCGCGCCCGTGTCCGCCGTGAGCGGCTTGGTGAGGCGATCAATGAAAAGCGTGTCGTTTTGATCTCCGAGATCGAGCTCGAAGGAGTTGAAAGCGAAGAGCGAACCCCGGACGTCGGACTGACCGCCAAAGGCGTAGGCAAAGCCCGCAGCCTGCGCCCCCGAACCGAGCGTGATGTTCTCGCTGTCGCGAAATAGAAGCTGATTGTCCGTCCCGCCATTCACCGATTCGACAAAGATCGCGATGCTATTGATCGAACCGGAGCTGGCCGTGTATTTCAGGATGCCGCCCACGATATCGAGCGTGGAAGGAACGATGCGGGTTTCGAGGATTTCGATGGAGGATGTGCGCGAGGTAGCTTTCATGGCGCGAACGGATAGCGAAAATACGCCGTCATGCGAGCAAAGAAACACGCGCGGTGATAGTTACCGCCGCACTCCGATTGCGATGACTGAACTCAGCCTCGGGGATTTCCCGCGACTACGCTTCCGCCCACTCGACGGGGAGCTTGCGTCCGGCCTGACCGGCGGAAAAGTGGATGCGGCCCTGCGGATCGGCTTCGAGGCGGCATTCGATGGCGGGAGCGGTTCCGTCTGCGGACGGCGTCACGCCTTTCACCACGAAGACTCCGAGCGGGCGCGGCACGCTGCCCATGCCGGTCTGGCCCTGCTGGAAACGGACTCGCGCTTCGGTGCCGCCGTTTTCCTTTGCGCGCCACGGGATTTTTCCGTGCGCGGGGAGCGGCTGGCGGGGCTGGAAAATGATGCCTCCATCGCCGTCTTCGAGCGTGAGCAGAACGGGGCGCATGAGCTGGCCGCTCGGGTGGATTTCGAGGGCGACGCCCGACTGCACGCGCATCCCGGTCCACGCTTCGATGGCGGATTCGGCGGCGGCTTTGAAGTCGTCCGCTGCGCCGCTGAGTTGCGCGCGGCGGAGTGCCTCGATGGCCTGCGCCGTTTTCCCGAGTTGGTGAAGCGACTGCGCGTAGTTCCAGTCGAGCCGCTTGGTGTAAGAGCCGCCGGTCACGGCTGGGTGGATGACCACTTCGAGCGCGCCCGCGTCTCCGGCGTCGCCGATCATCGCGCAATACTGGAGCAGCGTTTCCTCCGACTTCGGATTGCGCTCATGCGCCCGCTTTGCGAACTCCAGCGCCTGCGGCATATCTCCCCGGTCGCGAGCCAGACTGCTCGCGAGCAACAACGGCATCCACGCGCCGCGTTGCTCGGCGAAATCCGCGAGCTGCTTCTCCTTCGCCGCATCGGTCTCGCTGCCTTTGAGCTCAAATTTAATCCCGAGCGCGGGCTGGATGTTCGGGTCAATCTCCAGCGTCTTCGTCAGCGCCGCCATCTCTGCGTCCTTGTCCCCTGCTGCGTTGCACGTCTGCGCGAGGTTGAAAAAACCAAACGGATCCTCCGGCTTCAGCTCCGTGTAGCGCGTGATGTTCTCGCGGCTCTCCACAAATTTTCCCAGCATCCGGTAGCCCGCGCCGAGCGCGATGAGCGTGCGCGGATCTTCCGGCTGGAGTTCGCGTGCTTTTTCCAAAGCCTCCACGCCCACGTCGGCGATGATCCCGTCGCGCAAAAGCGTCTCGCCGAATTGCACGAGCTGCTCCGGGTGTTTGCTGAGCGGTTCGATTTGCTGCTGCGCCATCTGCTTGAACTGCTCCACCGGCACCACCACGAGGCTCTTCGGATCCTTCGGGTCGCGCTGGAGTTTCACCGCCGCCTTGAGCTGCACGAGCGATTCGAGCGCCACCTGATCATCCGGGCTCGCCTGCACCGCGCGGATGAACGCCTGCACCGCCTGATCGCGCTGGCCATTCTCCGCCAGCATGGTGCCGAGATTGTCCCAGATGAACGGAATCCCCGGCGCCTTTTCCGCCGCCGCCGCATAAAGCCGCACCGCCTCCGGGTCATTGCCGCCCTGCCGGTTCACGTAGGCCTGGTGAAAAAGCACATACGGCGAGCCGGAATGTTCCGCCTCGATCTTCGTCAACAGCTCCGTCGCCTGCAAATACTCATGGTCTTCCAGCGCCTCCGTCATCGCGCCGAAATGCTCCGCCGCCGCCGCAAACCCGCGCCACGGCCCCACGACACCCTCCTCCGCACAAGCCCGGCAACCGCGCACGAGCGCCTCCATATTAAACTGCTGTGCATCCGGCTGGAGCGCATCCGCCGCCCAGGGCACCCGATGCGGAAGCCCGAAAAAGTCCAGTTGCCATGCTTGCGATTCGATCCAGTTGTAAGTGCTCATTGGTATTAAAAAAGTCCCCGCCACAGCGGGCCGCGCACACTAGGCACGAGCCTCATCGCGACAAGCGGAAACTGGGCGCTTTCATTTCTCCTTGCGGACTTTCACGCGCTTGCACAGCGAACTTTTTTTCTCTGCCTCGGTTCGTTTCTGTTGGAAAATTCTTGATCTCTGCGAACTTAATGTCTGTTTTTAAGGTCAGTTAATCGCCGTAAAACCAACAAAACCATGAAAACCTAATCATT
>CAMBOD010000349.1 GCA_945868985.1 Prosthecobacter debontii
ACAGCGGCGACAAGGCGCGCTTCGTCCAGCTCGTCGAAGGCGGCGACTGCGGCTGGCGGATGCACTATCAATATCTCGGCGACCGCGGCCCGTGGAATCGCGAGCTGCTTTGGGACGAAAAAGAAGGCCCGAAGACGAAATACACGATCCCGCCCATCGCAAATATTTCCAACGGCCCGAGCGGCCTCACCTACAATCCCGGCACCGGCCTCGCGCCGAAGTATGCGGGACGTTTTTACCTCTGCGACTTCCGTGGCGGCGCAAACAACAGTTCCATCCACGAGATCGCACTCGAGCCCGCAGGCGCGTGGCATCGCGTGAAAGAACGCCGTGATTTTGTGAAAGGCGTCCTCTGCACGGATGTGGAGTTCGGCCCGGATGGCGGGCTTTACGTGCTGGATTGGGTGGAGAGCTGGAGCGGCGTGAACAAGGGCCGCATCTTTAAATTTACATCGCCCGACGCCGACGCCGGCAAACAGGCCGAGGTGAAAAAACTTCTCGCCGACGGCTTCACGAAACTCTCCGACGCGGAACTGGAAAAACTCCTCGCCCACGAAGACCAGCGCATCCGTCAGGGCGCGCAATTTCAACTCGCTACGAAGGGCGCAACCGCCGTCCTCACCAACGCCGCGCAAAAAGGCGCAAACACACTCGCACGCATCCACGGCGTCTGGGGTCTCGGTCAAATCGCAGCAAAACAGCCGGCCGCTCTCACGACCGTCGCCGCATTGCTCGCCGACAACGACGCAGAAGTCCGCGCCCAAGCCGCGCGCGTGCTCGGCGACAACCGCTTCACCGGCGCAAACGACAAGCTCACCGCACTGCTCAAGGACAGCAGTGGACGCGCCCGTTTTTACGCCGCACTTGCGCTCGGCAAAGCGGCGCACAAACCCGCAGTCGAGCCGCTCTTTGCCATGCTCGCGGAAAACGCCGACAAAGACCCCATCCTCCGCCACGGCGCTGTCATGGGCCTCGCCGGTTGTGCGGACGCCACCACGCTCGCCGCCAAGTCCACCGACACGAATGCCTCCGTCCGAGTCGGCGCAGTCGTCGCGCTCCGTCGTCTCCGCAGTCCGCTCGTCTCTTCATTTCTCCGCGATGCCGATCAAGGCATCATCCTCGAAGCCGCACGTGCGATTTACGACATGCCCATCCCCGAAGCCATGCCCGCGCTCGGCGGCGTGCTTGCGAACAAAGCCGTCACCGACCGCAACATCCTGCTCCGCGCCACGAACGCACTCTATCGCCACGGCCAGCCAGAAAGCGCCAAGGCACTCGCGCAATACGCCGCGCAGCCCGACGCAAATGAATTCGCACGCGGCGAAGCCCTGAACCTCCTCACATCGTGGGCAAACCCAAGCCCGAAGGACCGCCTCCTCAACGCATGGCGTCCCCTCCCCGCCCGCACCGCCGAGGCCGCAGCCACCGCACTCGCGCCCGTGCTACCCGCGCTCTTCAGCGGCCCAGGTGCCGTGCAAGAAGCCACCGCAGCCGCAGTCTCCAAACTCCAAATCCCCGGTAGCGGCGACGCGCTTTTCACCCTCGTCGCCAACGACGGTGCCAGCAAAGCCGCACGCACCGAAGCCCTCCGCGCCCTCACCGCGATGAAACACCCGCGCCTCGGCGCAGCAGCCAGCGAAGCATTGACCGACAAGGATCCGAAATTCCGCGCCGCCGGATTAAAAGCACTCGTCGCCACCGACTCCGCCGTCGCCCTCAAGGCCATCACCGAAGTCCTCGCCTCCAACACCAGCGCCGTCGAAAAACAAGGCGCCGTGCTCGCACTTGCCGAAAGCAACACCGCCGACGCCGAAAAACTTCTCGGCGGCCTGATGGATCAACTCATCGCCGGAAAACTCGCCCCTGAAGTGCAGCTCGATGTGATCGAAGCCGTCAAAAAACGCGGCGGCCTCGCGGAAAAAATCCAGCAGTGGAAAGCCTCGCTTCCGAAGAGCGACGAACTCGCCGAATACAAAATCGCCCTCATGGGCGGCGACGCCGAGCGCGGCAAAAAAACCTTCCGTGAGCACGTCAGCGCCCAGTGCTTCAAGTGCCACAAATGCGAAGGTGGCGACAGCCTCGTCGGCCCCGACCTTTCCAAAATCGGCGCGCAAAAAGACCGCAACTACATCCTCGAAAGCATCGTCTTCCCAAACAAAACCATCGCGCAGGGATTCCAAATCGTCGTCCTCGAACTCACCGACGGCATGACCATCGCAGGCCGCCTCATCAGCGAAGAAAGCGGCAACCTCGTAGTCGAAAGCGTGGACGCCGCCGGCAAGCCGCAAAACGTCACCGTCGCCGCCAACAAAATCAAAACCCGCACCAGCGCCCCCTCACCGATGCCGGAAAACGAGCGCGACAACCTCGCCCGCGCCGAACTCCGCAACATCATCGAATACCTCGCCACACGGAAGTAGTGTCAGGCCCGTCGCTGGTGGCTCATATCGGAGCAGGAAGCCATAAATTCAGGGATTGTCCTTATTGGGTTTCCGGGGTGCGGCTTTATCCATTTCCAAACTGAGCCACTACCGGTTCGTCGCTTTGCTATTTTAATGTTCACTCGCTGCCGGTGCCTCCGGGCGTGCAGCTTCGCGATAGGGCTTGCCTGCGCGGTAGAGCGTTAGTCGCGCTTGGATCTCATCCGCCATTGTTTGTTCTTTGGCGGCCTTGGCCAGCGCCAAGCCCTTTTCCGCCGTGGATATCGCATCGGTGAATTGCTGAGCTTCCGCGTAGGCAATTGACAGCGTATCCAGACAATCGCCTTTTCTGTAACCTGTCAGTTCACACGCTTGTTTGGCCAATCGAACTGCCTCTGTGCCGTCGCGCAGTTTCGGATCGGGGTGGCTCGCACGAATCCATGCCAGATTGTTTAGCGCGATATAATTTGATTCATCAAGGCGAATAGCTTCCGAATAGTGAGGTATTGCATCAGCCCCCCTGCCTGCCTTTTGCAGAGCGGTTGCCATATATAAGTGCAGCGTGCCATTGTTCGGATCTAGCGCCAACTCAATTTCATATTTTGCAATCATCTTCCAAGCCTTGATCTTTGAATCTATGCCAGTCGCAATTGGATCCCATTCCTGCCAACGCCCCGACAACCGGGTAAACTTTGGCTCCAGGGTAAGTAATTTCCTCTCCTCCACATTCGGCGGTTGGTCAGGTTCTTGATTCGAGACACTCGCTTCTTTTGTGCCAAGAGCGACGGGATGCGTGGCGGGATTTGAAAACCAGAGTGAGAAACCACCGCGCCATGCGCTCATAATCACCAAAGCGATCGCTCCTGCGATGAGAATCATCCAAACCAGTCTCGATCTACGCGTTTTCAATCTTTGAGTATTTTTGGGAAATAAATGCGCAAGTCTGATATAAGTCTTCCGATTGAACCGCAACAAAATTGCGGAACTCCTGCAGCGTGAGGATGGCGAGGGAGGCTGGAGTGCTACAAGAGGTGAGGGATGAAGACTATGCCGGAAAACGAGCGCGACAACCTCGCCCGCGCCGAACTCCGCAACATCATCGAATACCTCGCCACACGGA
>CAMBOD010000350.1 GCA_945868985.1 Prosthecobacter debontii
AGCACGCGCAGGGGAACTACGCGTTTCACACGGCGTTTCCGTTCATGGGGCACCCGAGCGCGGGGGCGTGGGTGAATTACGGACTCGGCTCGCTGAATCAAAATCTCCCCGGGTTTGTCGTGCTGCAAAGCGGCGGGGCTGTCGCGCCGCACGGTGGGGTCAGTCTTTTCGGCAGCGGGTATCTACCGGCGCAACATCAGGCGAGCATCCTGAATCTCGAAGGCAATGAGGCCATGCCAAACATCCGCCCGCGCGAGGCCGATGAACTCCAGCGTCGCCGTCTCGCTTTCATCGGCGAAATGGATGCGCCTTTCGCACAATCTACGGGCGATGCCCAGGTGGAGGCTGCGATTCGCAATTACGAAACAGCCTACCGGATGCAGGCCGCTGTGCCGGAACTCACCGACCTGCGCGGTGAAACCGACGCCACCAAAAAACTCTACGGCTTCGATTCGCCGGACAAACTCACCGCGGCCTATGCGCGTCAGTGTCTGGTCGCGCGGCGGCTCATCGAGCGCGGTGTGCGTTTTGTGGAGCTGAGCTGCCTGACTGCCGGCATCGGCGCAGGCGGCGCGCCGAATCCATGGGATCAGCACGGCGCGATTGAGAAAGGCCACGCTGCAATGGCACATCAGGTGGATCAGCCGCTAGCCGGACTGCTCCTCGATTTGAAAGCGCGCGGACTTTGGGAGAGCACGCTCGTGCTGTGGGCCGGCGAGTTTGGTCGCACGCCGTTTTCGCAAGGTGGCGACGGACGCGATCACAATCCGACGGGTTTTTCCGTGTGGATGGCGGGCGGCGGAGTGCGCGGGGGAACAGCCTACGGTGCCACGGACGATCTTGGCTACAACGCGGTCGAGAATGTCACCACGGTGTATGATTTCTACGCCACGGTGCTCCACCTTCTCGGCCTCGATCACGAGCGACTCACCTATCGCTACGGCGGGCGCGATATGCGTCTCACCGATGTCCACGGGCACGTGATTCGCGACATACTTAGCTAAAGAGAGGCGGAATCTCTCTCTGATGCAGGTATAAATTTCTGTATAGAATATGGAAATTATAAAGCTGGCACGCTGCCCGCTATGTCAGTGTCCATGATAAGTCTCACACGCATGGTCTCAGATTTAGACGGAGAACAGGACGTCGCACTCGCCAGTCCGGTGGTTGCGCAGCCCAAGTGCTACGCGCTCACCATTTTCACCCAGCACTATCGCGAAGTCCGAGACTTTTACGTGGACATTCTAAACGCCCATGTCGTCACCGAAAAACCTGACCGCGCCTGCGAACTCGAACTAGCTGGGATGCCGCTCTGCTTGCGCGCCACGGAGCACGGCGAATTAGTCAGCTACTTTCACCTGCATCTCGCTTTGAAAAATCAGGACGCCGTGCTCGGTGAACTCCGTCGCCGGGGCATCATCGTCACCTCGGTCGGGCCTTTCACCAATTTCCGGGACCCCGAGGGACGCGTCATCAAACTTACCGAAGAGCGACTCGCTATCGCCTGATTTTTGCGGGGCGGGCGGGCTTCGTCGGGCTGTCAAAGTCTGTCCGCTCCGTGAAGTTTTTCATATTCGCGGGGTCGGGTGCAAAATGGTTGGGCTAATCAAACTGCACCTGCCCCGCGAATTCTTTCTCCGCCAGTGTAGATGTTGAAATTTCTCCCACGCAAGAAAGCGGCGAGTGTCTGTCCGCTATCGCGAGCCAGCTCCACAGCGAGAGAGGATGGCGCTCCTATCGCGGCGACAATCGGGATGCCGGCCGCCAGTGCTTTTTGCATCATCTCGAATGACACGCGCCCGCTGAGAAGGAGCAATTGGTTTGAAAGAGGCAATTTTCCTTCGAGCAGCGCCCAGCCTAGCAATTTATCGAGCGCATTGTGACGGCCCACGTCTTCACGTAGGGCGACGAGCGTGCCGTCGTCATCGAAGAGCGCGCAGGCGTGCAGGCCTCCCGTGCGCTGAAAAACGGGCTGATTTTCCGCAAGCCGCGCGGGTAGTTCCAAAAGCAGTTTCGCGTTTATCAGAAATGCATTTTCGATTTTGGGAAAATCACGAAGCACCTGTGCGACTGACGCTGCACCGCACAGTCCACAGCTTGAATTCGTCACCACGTTACGTCGGTGTTTTATCGCTACGAAACGCGACGCATCACGCAGCATCACATCTACCATCGCTGCCCGTGTGTCTTCGCCCGGTCGCTCGACGATATCCGCGATTTCCTCCGCACTACGCACGATACCTTCGCTCAACAACCAACCCGCAGCCAGTTCGCGATCGCGCCCTGGAGTGCGCATCGCGACCACCAGCGGCTCGCCTTCCACACGAATTTCTAGCGGTTCCTCCATCGCGACATCATCTGGCCGCGCGCCGCGTGGCTCGCCGTCTTCGTAGCGCTGGATGGTGAGAGTGCGCGTCATTTTCAGCGTGCGAAGTGATGCAGCGCGTTGGTGGAGCGTCCACCTTTCTCCCAGCGCAATGAGGACGCGATGGCACGGTGGACATATTGCTTCGCTTCGCCCACAGCCTCGTGCAGGCCGAGTCCGCGACCGAGACCTGTGGCAACTGCTGCGCTCATCGTGCAACCAGTGCCGTGCGTGCTCACTCCCGGGATAAATGGCGCGGTGAACTCCGTAATTTCACCATCGGGCGTGACGAGCAGATCAGTGGACACTTCTTCGCGAAGATGCCCGCCTTTGATCAAAAAAGCGCAGCCGTAGCGCGTGGCGAGTTCGCGTCCGGCGTCGCGCATTTCTGCGACGTTAGTGACAGGCTTACCGATAAGCACGCGCACCTCATCGAGATTTGGTGTGACCAGCGTGGCGCGAGGAAAAAGTAGTTCCGTATAAAGTGCGACAGCATCCGCGAGGAGCAGCGCATCACCGCTCGTGGCAACCATCACGGGATCCACGACGAGCGGAGTCTTTCGTGCATCACACTCATCAAGCACCGTGACGACGCGCTCGATGATCGCGGAAGAATGGAGCATTCCCGTTTTTATCGCAGCGATGGGGAACGCATCGAAGATCAACCGCACTTGCTCGGCTACAATCTCTGCCGGGATGGGATGAATTGCACTCACTTTGCCGGGCACCTCCGCAACCACGCACGTGATCGCCGTTACGCCGTAGCCACCGAGCGCGCTGATGGTTTTCAGATCCGCCTGCGCGCCTGCGCCCGCGCTGTTGTCGGAGCCGGCTATGGTGAGGATGACTGGAAGCATGTGAGACGAATGACGAATCCTGAGCCGCGAACCAAGCCCAATGCGTGCAGCGATTTCGCTACAGCAACTTGCCACCGCTGCATGGAAGCCGGTAGCTTGTCTCCAGATGCCCGCCACAATTTCCGAACTCGAAGGTCTGCGCGCTACGGTGGATCGCGTTTCCTACATGCCGCACCTCGAAGCTCCGGCGGACAAACCGTTCCCGTTTGTCTATTTTATTACCATCCACAATGACTCGGATGAGACGGTGACGATCAAAGGTCGCAAGTGGGTGGTGACGGATTCCGCAGGCGGCACAATCGTCGTGGAGGGAGA
>CAMBOD010000351.1 GCA_945868985.1 Prosthecobacter debontii
GGTCAATGTTTTCGAAAGTTTTCGCCTGATATGCGCTGTGGTTGGCGGTGGCGAGCGAGGTGTTTGTCGGCACGCCAGCGGGGGCGTTGCGCCGGGCGACTTCGGTGCCGTTGAGGTAGGCGACGAAGCCGTCGTCGTATTTGATCGGCATCGTGAGCGAAGTGACGGATGCGGGCGTTGTGACATTGAAAGAGAAACGCACGTAGGCCGAAGAGGTGTTGTTCATCATCGCTGTCTGGACGTTACCGCTCGCGCCAATGAGTGAGGCGTAACCGCTCGCGCTGGTGGAATCAAAGCCGATGCCCGCCGTCGCGGTTGTCCAGCCTGCGTCGTTGAAAGTGCGCGCTGTCCATGTCGCGTCATCAGGCGTCGCGCTGGTGGGGATGAAAAATTTCACCGAGCTGTTCGACGCGAGGTGTTGGGTCGTCGTTATCGTCTGCGCAAAACCATAGGGCTTGTCGTCGTATTGGGCAGGGTAGGGGTTGAAGACCGTTGCAACCGAAGCGTCGGAGCGCAGTAGTGCGAGGTAGCCGCCGCTGGCAGCGAGCTTGAAATTGGTGTGCAACTGCGAGGTCGGGACGGCGCGGTTTTTATTCGATGCGAAAACGATCAGGAATCCCTTTGGGTCTATGGTGACGGCGGGGAAAATCCACTTGGAAGGATTGGTGGCGCTGTCCGTGAGCCGCCAGCCGGACATATTCACGGGAGTCGTGCCGTCATTATAAAGTTCGATCCAATCTGAAGTAGCTCCGTCTTCGTCGAGCAGCCCTGTCTGGTTGGAGGCCACGAACTCCGTGATGACCACATCCGCTCTGAGTGGCACAGTGATGAAGAGTGCCAGAAGTAAGAGGAGACGGAGCAGGTGAGGCATGGTTTCTATTGGGAAAGAAGTTTCGGGAAAATTAACGGAGGTGGTTGGATATATATATATATTTATCAGCAAGCCCCGTGCTGCAACTAAAGATTCATCCTAGGAGCAGATGGTATCCGCAGTGGAAAAGCACATGGGTCGGGTGCTAAACCAACCACGACGGTCATGGGAGGCATGAAGGAGGGGGCTATTTCCGGAATTCCCCGCTCCGGGCATCAATCATATTGGCCACGAAACCGGTGTGGTATTTCCCACGCACGAAATCGGGGTCGTGCATGATGGTTTGCTGGAAAGGAATGGTCGTTTTCACGCCCCGGATGATGTATTCGCCCAAAGCACGGCGCATCCGGTGGATGGCGTTTTCGCGAGTGGTCCCGACGGCGATCACCTTGGCAATCATCGAGTCGTAATACGGCGGCACGGTGTAGCCGGTGTAAGCGTGGGAATCTATCCGGACGCCACGGCCACCGGGGGCGTAGTAGAGGTCAATTTTGCCGGGCGAGGGTTGGAAATTGTTGTAGGGGTCCTCGGCGTTGATGCGGCACTCGATGGCGTGATATTTCCGCTTTGCGTCGTGCATCCAGTGCGAAAGCGGTTCGCCGGCGGCGATCTTGATCTGCTCCTTCACGAGGTCCACGCCGTAGGCTTCCTCGGTGATGCAATGCTCCACCTGGATGCGCGTGTTCATCTCCATGAAGTAGTAATTGCCCTTGTCGTCCATCAGGCACTCGATGGTGCCTGCGCCGACGTAGCCGACCTGCTTGGCGAGCTTCACGCAATCTGCCCCCATGCGCGCGCGGATTTTGTCCGTCATGATGGGCGAGGGCGTTTCCTCGATGATCTTCTGGTTGCGCCGCTGCATGGAACAATCACGTTCGCCGATGTGGACGACATTCCCGTGGGTGTCGGCCATGATTTGAAATTCGATGTGGTGGGGATTTTCGATCAGCTTCTCGATGTAAACCGCCGGATTCCCGAACGCCTTCTCCGCCTCGGTGCGCGCGGCGTTGAAGCCCGCGACGAGCGAGCCGTCATTGTGCGCAGGGCGCATCCCTTTTCCGCCGCCGCCTGCAGTGGCCTTGATCATCACCGGGTAGCCCATCTTCCGCGCGATTTGCAGAGCGGCTTTTTCGTCCTCCACGATCCCGTCGCTGCCGGGCGTCACTGGCATTCCGGCGCGCTTCGCCGTCGCACGGGCCGTATTTTTGTCGCCCATCGAGCGAATCGCCGAGGACGGCGGCCCGATGAACTTGATGTTGCAGCTCGTGCAAACGTCCGCGAAATGCGCGTTCTCGCTCAGGAAACCGTAGCCGGGATGGATCGCATCTGCGTCGCCCACTTCCGCAGCGGAAATGATGCGGTCAATTTTCAGATACGACTGGTTGCTGGGACCGGGGCCGATGCAGATGGCCTCGTCGGCGAGCTGCACATGGAGCGAATCCACGTCCGGCTCCGAATAAACGGCCAGCGTTTTAATGCCGAGTTCCTTGCAAGCGCGGATGACGCGCAGGGCGATTTCGCCACGGTTGGCGATGAGGACTTTTTTGAACATGGTCGGGACGCTCTAGCGCACGCGGAACATTGCCTGCCCGAACTGCACCGGCTTGCCGATTTCGGCGACGATCTCCACGATCTCGCCTTTGCAGTCCGCCTTGATTTCATTCATCACCTTCATCGCCTCGATGATGCAGACGACGGTTGTTTCATCCACTTTTTGCCCGATTTTCACAAAAGGCTGCGCGTCCGGCGCTGGCGAAGCGTAGAAAGTGCCGACCATCGGCGAAGTGATTTCCCTGAGTTTTTCGCCACCACCAGCAGATGCCGAAGCCTCTGCGCTTGCCGCCGAAGCGGCTGTGGTTGCGACGGGTGCCGCTGCCGGGAGCGCGTAAGTCGCGCCCACCGGTGCAGTGGTGATGATGGGGTCTGCCCCACGTTTGAGAGTGATTTTGAATCCTTCGCTCTCCATTTTGAAGACGGAGAGGTCGTTTTTCCTCATGAGAGCGACGAGCTCTTTGATTTCTTTATAGTCCAAGTTAGTGAGGTTGTGGTTTGGTTGACGGGGCCGGATGCTACGTGGCGGAGGGAAAACCGGTCAATTGGCATTTTCGCCCCCGAAGCAAAAATTTCTACGAGCTTGCGCTGCCGTAGTGTTTCAGGGCGGTGAGCCAGAGGATGCGGGTGGTGGCGAGGACGATGCAGGTGCCAAGGGAGAGCGCGAGGAGGCCGGGCCATGGGGAATCGAGCGGGCGGGTGAGGAGTATGGCGGGGATGTTTGACACCCAGAGGATGGGGACGAGCCATGTGAAGATAAACCGGAATGTTCCGCGAAAGACGGCTTCGGGGTATCTGCCGATGTGGAAGAGGCTGAAGTAGCCGTGGATGAAGCCCTGCGCGCGGATGCTCCAGAAGCTGATGCACGCCAGCGCAAACATGACGGCGTAGTGAACGGCGACGCCGAGTGCCATGGCGACGATGCACAGCGCGATTTGTGCGATGCCGGGCATCACGCCGAGTTTTACGAGGGAGAATGTGACGATGCCGATGCCGACGAGTGCATTGACGAAGCAGTCGAAGCTGACCTGCCGCGTGCTGACGGAAAATTGTGCATCCACGGGCTGGGTGAGCAATAGATCGAGGCGGCCGGTGCGGACGAGT
>CAMBOD010000352.1 GCA_945868985.1 Prosthecobacter debontii
CGTCTCACCACGGGTGAAAGTTTTTCCTACAACAGCTACCACGTCATCGCGTGCGACAGCGTTGCGGAGGGAGCGTTCATCGGACTCACAGACGAAGCGAAACCGGTGCTGGTGCGCATTCCTCGTTTCGAAATGAAGGCACCGGAAGCAGAGTGAGGCTGTGCGGCTACTCCGCGATTACGAAATCAACGCCGATATCGTGTGGTTCCATCGGGAGTTCGGGCACGATTTGAAAATCAAAGCAGACGCCTACTTTGCAGGTATGCGGCGATAACGAGGCGAGCAAGCGGTCATAGCATCCGCCGCCGCGACCGCAGCGAGCACCAGTCCGAGTAAATGCGACGCCTGGGACCAGAATGAGATCTACATCGGCGGGCAGGATCGACCGCGTTGGATCCGCGATGGGTTCTCGGAGATTCCATTGGCCCGATTGCAATTCGTAGAGCGATTCGACGGAAAAGAGCGAAAGACCATTTGCAGCTACTCGCGGGTAGCAAAGGACTTTGCCGCCGGGCTGTTGCCATAGAAGTTCGACATCCGGCTCTCGCTGCTGCGCCGCGAAAAGCGCGACAGTGCGGGCGTTGTGCCATTGCGGAAGCGCGGTGATGGCTGCGCAGATGCGCGCGCTTTTTATCCCGCGCTGATCGGGAGGCAGTGGCAATCGATCGCGCATCGCGCGGCGAAGTTCGTCTTTGGCGGACATGGCTTGTGTGATGCGCATACTGAGCGCGGGGCGGGGAGAACAGTTTTTTCATACCATGCTCATGCACGAAACAATTGCGTCGCGCATCATGTTCATTACGCTGCCTGCCTGTGCCGAAAATTTTGCCACGAAAGCCCCCGAAGGCGAGGATTACCAAGTCAACGAATGGTCACCACGCTCACACGACTGCGGGCGCACACAAAGTCGGGCTAAAACCCAAGAAGGGCTGGAGCAAACGCAGCTACCTTACGAATGTCTGGCTACCATCGCTTTTCAAAAAAAGGAAAGGCGGAGAGGTTGTGCCGGAATTTCCCGAGGTCAGGCGTGGGGAGATCGGTTTAACGTGGATCGGTCACGCTTCGTTTCTTCTGCAATTTCCAAACAATAATCTGTTGATCGATCCAAACTGGGCGAAGTGGCTGAAGGTCGTAAAACGGCTGAAACATCCCGGCGTGAAACTGGATCATTTGCCGGAGATCGATCTCGTGCTCGTGACCCACGCACATTTCGATCACCTCGATCGTCGCACGCTGCGCAGCGTTGCCTCAAATCAACCCATTGTCGTTCCTTTCGAGGTTGGAAATCTCGTTCACGATCTCGGTTTTCACAGCGTCCACGAACTAGGGTATTGGGAAAGCTACCGCCATGGCTCGCTGAACGTGTCACTCACGCCGTGTCATCACTGGGGTGCACGCGTGCTGCACGATACGCATCGCGGTTTCGGCGGTTTCATTGTGCAGAGCGGCGGACGCACCATTTATCACTGCGGCGACACGGCATATTTTCCGGGCTTCAAAGAAATCGGGACACGCTTCGACATTGATGTCGCTCTGTTGCCCATCGGTGCCTACGAGCCGCCGAGCGGGCGCGATGTTCACATGAACCCCGAGCAGGCGTTGGACGCGTTCATGGATCTCGGCGCAAAAGTCATGGTGCCGATGCACTACGGCACATTCAGGCTGAGTCATGAACCGCTCGATGAACCACTGGAGCGTCTGCTGATCGCTGCAAAACAGATGGGTTTGAGTGAAAAAATTGCGGTGATGACGGAGGGAAAACCCGAGATATTTTAGCGGGCGGGGAGGAAAACGGTGAACGTGGTGCCCTGGCCGACTTTGGTAGAAAGACGGACTGCTCCGCGAGCTTGAGTGACGAGCTGTTTCACGCTGCCGAGCCCGATACCCGTGCCTTTGCCGACGGGCTTGGTCGTGAACTGTTCGTTGAACAATTTACCAACCACTTCCGGGGGAATGCCGGGACCATTGTCGCGCACGCTGATGGCGATGAGCGGGCCGGACTTCGCGAGCGTTTCGCGCCCAACGAAGCGTTCTTCCGCGTTATCGAGAATGCTGGATGAGTCGAAATCCGACGGCAGGAGCTGGGCAATGACTTCGACGCGATGTGGTGCATCTCCGCTTTGCAGGGCATTGATTGCCAGATTCAGCAAGATACGGAGGAGGTCGGTGCTGTGGATTGCGGCGTAGGCAGGCTGCTCTAATTCGCTGATGGTAAATTGATGTCCCTCGGCACTTGGGTGCTTAGAAAGAAGCTCCTGCAAATCGAGCAACACTTCGTTGACGGACGCGCGCTCGTTCGGATCAGCTTTTCGACGTGAGCCGAGATAGCGACGGGAGATTTCCAGGCAACGCGCCACCTGACCGTGGACCCTCGAAATGTTTCCGCGCATTTTTTCCAACTCCGCGCCTTCAAGACTGGCAGCGGTATGCACCTGACGTTCGAGCAATTCCACAAAGCCGTTGATGACGGTGAGCGGGTTGTTGAGGTCGTGCAGCACGTTGCCCACTTCGTCGGCTTCGGAGCTTGTTGAGATTTCGCTGTGGAGTTCCTGCAACCGTGTGTGGGCGGATTTAAGGTCGCGAGTGGCACGACGCTTTTCGAGAGCCTTGCTTGTGGCGCTGCGCAGAGTGGGAATGTCGAAGGGCTTGTTGAGATACTCGCGTGCGCCGTGGCGGAGAGCCTGCCGCGCAGTTTCAAGTGTCTCATAGGCGGTCAGCATGATGACTTCGATGTCTTCATCCAGAGCCTTCAATTCGCGCAACACGTCCACCCCGGACATACCCTGCATCAGGATATCGAGAATCGCGATGTCTGGCGTCCGCTCGCGGGCGAGCTTCAGGGCGTCCTTTCCATTGGATGCGAGCACGACATCAAAGTCGTTTTTGAAAACGACCTTGAGCGAAGCGCGTGGCCCTTCCTCGTCGTCCACGACGAGAAGGATTGGTTTAGAAGGTAAATCAGGCACAGATGGAGATGACGTTGCCGTCGAATTATATGCGCCTAGAAATTGTATCCAGCACTGATCGAGATGGCGTGGCTGTCGAATTTATAGGTGCCGTCGGCGACGGTGCCTTGTGAAATGGTGCGCTCCGGGCCATGTGCCCATTGATAGGCGATATCCCAAGTCCAGTTGTCACGTTGACCACCGAGTCCTGCGCTGAAAATGTGGCGGTTGGAGTCCGGCACAACGGGGTTGAAGGATTCGTTCGGCACGCTGTTTTCGCTAAAGATGTAGCCAGCGCTGGCAACGAGGCCGTTGTCGAATTTGTAGCTGACGCCGAACTCGTAGAAGAGGGAGGACTCCCAGTTGAACGGCAGCGCGACGTCACCGCTCTTCTTGCGGAGATTGACCGTGTTGAGGTTGTCCCGTCGGTGTAAATTTTTTTCTGTAAATTGCTCTGCCTTTGTTGAGCCCGACTCCCCTGCGGGAGCGGCGAAGCGAAGGCGAGCGTAGCGAGCTGAGCGCAGCAGCTCCCGCAGGGAGCTGTCGCGTTCGTAGTCTGGCAGAGGGTGGGC
>CAMBOD010000353.1 GCA_945868985.1 Prosthecobacter debontii
AGCATGATGCCATCAATGTGCTGTGTCGCGTCGAGGCAAGCTAGTCCCCATTTTCTGCGCCCAAACGATCTTCTCGCCACGAGTGAGGGATTCATTCTCTACTCGGCGCTATGAAATCTCATACGCCTTTCTCGTTCGTCCTATGCGGACGGAATGTGAACGCTGCGAAACCAGTGGTGTGCACGAAGTTCAACTCACACGTGTAAAAAATGAGAGCCATATCACTCGACGCGCCGCAAAAATTCCGCGCACTTGATTTGCCAGAGCCAGCGAAGCCTTCGCCGGGCGAAGCACTCGTGCGCATCCATCGCATCGGCATTTGTGGCACGGACTACGGCGGCTATCTCGGAAAGATGCCATTTTTCAGCTACCCGCGCATCCCCGGTCATGAGCTTGGAGTAGAAGTGCTGGCAGTGGTGGAGGGTGTTAAGAATGTCGCGCCGGGGGATCGCTGTTCGGTTGAGCCGTATATCAATTGCCAGCAGTGCTATTCGTGTCGTCGAGGCCACACCAATTGCTGCGAATTTCACAAGACCATCGGAGTGATGTGCGATGGCGGGATGTGCGAGCGGTATTTGATTCCAGCGCGCAAACTCCACGTCTCGCGCACACTGAGCTACGAGCAGCTCGCGCTGGTCGAGACTCTGGCCATCGGCTGCCACGCGATTAATCGAGGTGCGCCTCGTGCTGGCGAACACGTGCTTATCATTGGTGCAGGGCCCATCGGACTGTCGGCGCTCGAATTTTCAAAACTCAGCGGCGCGCGCACTATCGTGATGGATACAAACCCAGCGCGCCTCGCATTCGTCCGCGAGAAAATGGGAGTGGCCGATACGATTCAACTCACACCCGGAGCGGAGTCAGACGCACTATCGCAGCTCAGCGCTATCACGAACGGCCAGCTTGCCGACGTGGTTGTGGACGCGACTGGAAGCAACAAGTCCATGAGTGCTGCGCTCGCATACTGTTCATTCGCGGGACGGCTCGTTTTTGTGGGTATCACGCAGGCGGAGGTCAGTTTTCTGCATGCACCGATTATGCACCGCCGAGAAGTCACCATCATGGCTTCGCGCAACGCGCTCGCGCCGGACTTCACGCGTATCATCGCGCACATCGAGGCGGGTGAAATTGACACGCGCCCGTGGATTACCCACCACGCAAAGTTTGACGAAATGATCGAAGTCTTCCCCTCATGGCTGAAACCTGAAACAGGAGTGATCAAAGCCGTAGTCGAAATGACGTAACGGCATTTTCTTCGCGACGAATTCAAACGCCTTTGCTCTTATCCGCCCAAAATGTTCAGTGGTTTTTTCACCAACGCACTTGCTCTCGTATTCTCAGTTCCTGAAGGGGCTGAGGGTTGGAAGATTGCGTTCGTATTGGGACTGCTCGTGCTCGCCGTGGTTCTCTTCTCATTGGAGAAGCTGTCGGTGGACATCATTACGTTTCTCATTCTGATCCCTCTCATCCTTTGCGGGATACTCACGCCGGAGCAGGCCTATCGTGGATTCAGTAGTGACGCCGTCATTTCGCTGGCCGCGATTTTCGTCATCAGTGCTGCGCTCACGGCGACAGGTGTATTGGATCTCGTCGGCGCACGGATCATGAAAATTGGCGGAGGCAGTCAGCCGCACGTCATCTTTGCGCTCATGAGTATCGCCGCGTTTGTCTCCGCGTTCATGAACAATACGACGGTGACTGCGATGTTCACCCCTGCGGCAGTAGTTCTGGCCCGGCGCGTGAAAATGAACCCCTCGAAGATTCTCATGCCGCTTGCCTTTGCCAGCATCCTCGGCGGAACGATGACCCTTATCGGCACTTCGACAAACATCGCGGTGAACAATTACCTCAAGGATCACAGCCTGCGGCAGTTGACGATGTTTGAAATCACCCCCATTGGCATCATCGCATGTGTGGTTGGGATCGCCTACATGATGTTCATCGGTCGCCATCAGCTCCCTGAGCGCGACGATGACAGCCTCACTGCCGGCTACGGAATACGCGAGTATCTCAGCGAGATCGTGGTGATGCCCGGATCACCGCTCATCGGGCAGCGCAGCTACGAAAGCGACCTGAGCATTCTGGATTTCCGCATTTTGAAAATCATCCGCAATAAAGAGGAGTTGTTGCCGGATTCACGTGTCATTCTTGAGCAGAGCGACGTGCTGCTCGTAGAGGGAAAAGTGGAGAATCTGATGAAGGTGAAGCGCATTGAAGGCATCGAAATGAAAGCCGAGGTGCAGCTCGGTGATGTCGTGCTCAAGGGCGCAAATATCCGCATCGCAGAGATGCTCGTTACTCTGCAAAGTGAGGTCTCGGGTCGCACGCTCAAGGAGGCGGATTTTCGCGCCAAATACGGACTGACCGTTCTAGCCATCTATCGTCACGGGCAATCAGTCGTGGAGCGAATCGGTGACCTCGTTCTGCGCGTCGGCGATGTGCTTTTGCTGCAAGGCGCCGCCGAGGACATCGCAAATGCCCGCGAGAAATACGGCCTCTCGATGCTCGATGAAGTGAAGCCCACGCTCTATCATCCGAAGCGCGGTCTCTACAGCGTTGGCATCTTTATGGCGGCGATTATCGCCAGCTCATTCGAGATCGTGCCTCTCAGCGTCGCCTTCCTCATCGCAGCGGTATGCACGATTTTCGTGCGCGGTATCACTGCTGAAAAAGCATATGAATTCGTGGACTGGCGGCTCATCATTTTGATTGGCGGAATGACGGCCTTCGGCCAGGCGATGTCGGTGACGAAGAGCGCTGACTTTCTGGCGGATTTGGTGGTGCAGCTTACGGGAGGCTTTGGGCCGTTCTGGGTGATGGTGGGATTTTTCATTCTCACCATCGCGCTCACGCAGCCGATGTCGAACGCCGCCGCCGCGCTTGTCGTCCTGCCCATCGCGCTCAAAGCTGCCGAGCAGATGGGGGTGAACGGCCACAGCTTCGCCATCGCTGTGATGCTCGCCGCCAGCCTGTCATTTATCACGCCATTCGAACCGTCGTGCGTGCTGGTCTATGCACCAGGGAAATACCGCTTCCGCGATTTCGTGAAAGTGGGCAGTGGGCTCACTTTTGTCGTTGGCGTCGTGATGCTCATCCTCATCCCGTTTTTTTGGCCACTTACGAAGTAGTCAGCTTTGCCGCGGTGACATCCTGCGAAATCTGATCGCGCAGTGCATCCAAGGTTTGAAATTTTCGCTCTTCACGTATGAAGCGCAAAAAGCTGACTTCGACTTCTTCCCCGTAAAAATCCCCCGTGTAGTCGAATAGATGCACCTCGCAAACACGAGCGCCTGCGTCTTCCAATGTCGGGCGGACACCGACATTTGCCACGCCCGGCAGATGTTTTCCACGCAGTTGCATCGTTACCGCATAGACCCCGTTTGGCGGAAGTTGCTCGTTGTTCGTTGCCAGATTTGCTGTTGGAAATCCAATGGTGCGCCCCATTTTTCGCCCTGCTACGACTGTGCCGAGGATGCTGAAGTT
>CAMBOD010000354.1 GCA_945868985.1 Prosthecobacter debontii
CCCACCCTCTGCCAGACTACGAACGCGACAGCTCCCTGCGGGAGCTGCTGCGCTCAGCTCGCTACGCTCGCCTTCGCTTCGCCGCTCCCGCAGGGGAGTCGGGCTCAACAAAGGCAGAGCAATTTACAGAAAAAAATTTACACCGACCCGGCGCGGGCGCTGACACCGTGAACTTCACCAAGTTTAACGCGTTGAAGAACGTCACGCTCACTCTCGGTAATGGCGCGAACACTCTCAACGGCACGACCGCTGCACTGGACAACGCATACATTGCAGGCGTGTTCAAATACACCGGAGGCACTGACGTTGACACGCTCGACATCAATCATCTCATCGTCGGCACCATGAATGTGAAACTCGGCAACGGTGCCAATGGCATCACGGGCGCTGGCCGAGTCATCGGCAAATCCGCCGCCATCCAAGGCGGCATCGACATTGATACGCTGAACTTCGCCCTCGCGAGCAATACCGCTGCGCTCACTGTGAAGCTGAATGCCAGCGACGACAAACTCACCTTCCTCGGCGGCGCACTTGCCAAAGTGACGTTCGATGGCGGCACCGGCAGCGACACGCTGGTAGGCGCATTGCTGCTGCCTGCGGTGAAGAAGATCACGGGCTTCGAGGTATAGTTTAAGTCGTCGCAACTTTTTACGGTCAGGCCAACTATGGCGCTACGCGCCATGGCGGACTGCGTGGAAAAATTGCCGACGAGATGAGCTTACTGCGGGGCGGTCTTCGGGAGCGGGATGATTTCGCTGGTGCCGTCGTTTTTGAGGTGGAGGAGACGGTCGTGGAATTCCTTGAGCGTGGAGCGGTGGCCGACGCTGACGAATGCGATGCCGGAGGTGCGCAGCTTTTCGTAGAGGAATCGTTCGTTTTCCTCGTCGAGTGCGCTGGTGGCTTCGTCGTGAGAAAGATCGCGGACTTTGAAGTGCGGCACTAACCAGCGGACGCTTGTGGTTAGTCTATCTCTTCCTTCTGATTCTCAAGGTTACGCTCTTCGGCGTAATCAATCGCCAAACCGAAGGCGATGAATTGGCCGAGTGCGACAGGAATTCCGAATAGAATGGAAATCAAGCCACCGAGCCATTCACCACGCACCAACTGGGCTGCGCCGACACAGAAGGTGACGATCACTGAAAGAAAAGCGGCAATGCGTGCGAAATATAGACAGGCGTGAATGTGGCGACCATAACGCAGGTGACCTGGGCGAAGTGGGGATACAGGCGAAATAAATACAGGACGCGGAGCACCACATTTCGGGCAGTGGGGCTCTGTATTCTCATAGGCGTTACGGCATCTGGGGCAGAGTGGCATTTTTGTCTTTTCGTTGAGCGCTCTTCAATCGCCTCTTCGCTCCCCTACGCGCCCATGCCGTCCTCGAAGCTGCCGCCTGCTTGTGGGAAGCAGAGGTTTTTGGCGACGTAGGCGATGCCGTCGGCGGAGCAGTAATCGAGTTCTTTGTGGGCGCTTTCGGCTTCGACGACGAGCGGGGCGCTCGCGCATTTGTGGAGCTTGGTGTAGCGGTCCTGATAGCCGATGGCGAGGAGCAGCTCGGCGTAGCGGTGCATGTTGAGGTCGCCGCTGGCGAGGTCGGTGAACTGCATGGCGCGCTTGGGCCAGCTTGGTTCCATGGCGCGGAGGGGGAAGCCACGGCGGACGACGTAGTTTTTCACATGGGCGGCATAGACGCGCTTGCCGACTTTGAGGAAGCGGGTCTCCCAGTCTTCGCCTTCCCAGCAGTGCGAGGGGTCGGCATTGACGCCGAGGCATTTGTCGCCGTCGCAGATGTCCACGAGCATGTTGAAGTCATCGGCGGTGGAGGCTCCGGTGCCGGGGTGGATTTCGTGGCAGAGGTAGATGCCGAGTTTGCGCGCGTGGTCGCGGAGTTTTTTGGTTTTCTTTACGAAGCGTTCCTTGCCTTCGGCGAGGAGGTCGTAGCCGGGGCCGGCCCAGAATCCCCACGGGTAGCCGGTGGCGAGTTCCCATCCGAATGCGACGCCCCAGAACATGGGGACGGTTTTCACGCCGAGTTCCGCAGCGAGGTCGAGGAGCTTGAGGAGGTATTTTTCGTGCCACGCTTCGATTTTCTCGGGCGAGAGTTTCGCGACTTCGGGGGCGATGAAGGGGTGGCCGCTCTTGGTGCCGGTCCAGATGGAAGTGTGAACCCAGAACGGGCAGTGCGCGCTGATGCCGTCGAGGCGCATTCCGCGATCTTCAAATGTGGTGCGGATTTCCTTGGCCTTTTTAAAGCCGCCCTTGCCGTCGCCGAGCATGTAGTTGCTGGGCTGTGCGCCCGCTGCGCCTGCGGCCTTGGCGTAGTCGAGGAATTGAGCGAGGGACTTGGCGCCGTGTTGTGCGCCTTCGATGGATGCGTGGTATGCGTTTTTGGCCATGTGAGTTTGGTAGGTTGGATAGGACTTGCCGATTAGCCGCCAGCGCGGGCGTTGGCAAATGGAAAGGTGCGTTTTTGCGGACGGGACATTTTTCCCCAAAGACTCCGGCGCTGGCTCGATTGGTTGACTCGCACGGATGCGCCCGCTAACTCTTCGCGCCCTTTTTTACCAACATGACCACGACCCGTCTCACACTCGCCGCCCTCGCAGGGCTCTCACTCACCGCCATCGCCGCCCGCACCAATCAGGGACAGGAGATGGACTACGGACGCTTCCTCAGCGCGTCGTGGGACAATACGCAGGGCAAAAATACGATCACCGGCCAGGGCTGCACTGCGAACAAGGGCATCGCGATCAAGCTCGGCAACAACGAAGGCGCGATGCTTTTTGACACCGACCTTTGCCGATGGGCAGGCGGATGGACGGGCGGATATGTGCATTATAATGGTGTCGCTTTCACCGGCTCGCACGGGCCGAATCCCGGACCTGCGAAGGGTGTGAATTTGTTTTTTGAAACGAACCCGACTCCGACGTGGAGCAAGGCCGGCGTTTTCGCTGACCCGCGCAAACTGCCGAGCGGAGCGGGCGCTGCGAAGGTGCCTTTCGGCCCGGTGCCGAAGGACTGGGCAAAATATCACGGACTGTTTCTGCACGGCGACAATGTAGTCTTGGCCTACTCAGTCGGCGCGGCTTCGTTGCTGGAGATGCCTGCGATGGAAAAAGTGGACGAGGTGACTGTGCTCACGCGCACGACGAATGTGCTGACGGCTGGCGCTGCGAGCGGGCAGATTCTATGGACGGGCGAAGGTCAGGCGGAGGAGAAGGATGGTGTGCTCGTGGTGACTCAGGGCGACAACCGCACGATCATCGCGGGCGTTGGTCTGCCAGCGGAGGCGAAGTTCAAGGTGGATGGCAAAAACGCGATCCTCGAACTGCCTGCGTTCAAAGAGGGGG
Source organism: Prosthecobacter debontii (assembly GCA_945868985.1). Classification (GTDB taxonomy): domain Bacteria; phylum Verrucomicrobiota; class Verrucomicrobiia; order Chthoniobacterales; family Chthoniobacteraceae; genus SXWH01. The sequence continues at coordinate 3,351 of CAMBOD010000354.1, forward strand.
CCGCGTTCAAGGTCGCTTACACGAAGGGCGCGTCGGCGGATGAGGCAAAACTGATCGCAGCGGCAAAGGGCGCGGCAAAAGCCGGCGACCTGCGCGCTTTCACCAAAGGCGGCGCACCGCACTGGCCGGAG
>CAMBOD010000355.1 GCA_945868985.1 Prosthecobacter debontii
AGCGGGATGTTGATGCTCACTTCCTTCGCTGCGGCGACGATGCCGTTGGCGATGACGTTGCAGTCCATGATGCCGCCGAAGATGTTCACGAGGATGCCGCGCACCGCCGGATCGCTGAGGATGATTTTGAAAGCCGCGGTGACCTGCTCCTTGCTCGCGCCGCCGCCGACATCGAGGAAGTTCGCGGGGCTGCCGCCGTAGTGCTGGATGATGTCCATCGTCGCCATCGCGAGGCCCGCGCCGTTCACGAGGCAGGCGATGTTTCCATCGAGTCCGATGTAGTTGAGGTTAAATTCGCTCGCCGCAACTTCGCGCGGGTCTTCCTCCGTCTTGTCGCGCATCGCCACCACGTCGGGCTGACGGTAGAGCGCGTTGTCGTCGAAATTAAACTTCGCATCGAGCGCCATGAGGCGTCCGTCCTTCGTCACCACGAGCGGGTTCACTTCCACCATCGAGCAGTCGCATTTCACGAAGAGCGTGAAGAGATTTCCGAAAAGCTTCACCGCCTGATTGATCAGCGGTCCTCGCAGACCGAGCGCTGTGGCGAGGTTGCGGCTTTGATACGCTTGCAAACCGAGCGCTGGATTCACCGCGACCTTCACGATTTTCTCCGGCGTGTGCTCGGCGACTTCCTCGATGTTCACGCCGCCCTCGGTGCTCGCGATGATCGTGTAGCCGCTCGTCGCGCGGTCGTGCAGCACGGCAAAATAAAGCTCCCGCGCAATTTCCACCGCTTCGCCGACAAAAATTTTCCCCACCAGCTTTCCCTCCGCGCCCGTCTGATGCGTCACCAGCACCTGCCCGAGCATCTTGCCCGCGATGTCGCGCGCCTCGGCTGGCGAAGCGCACACATGGACGCCGCCCTTGAAGCCGTTTTTGAAAGTCCCCTTGCCGCGACCGCCCGCATGGATCTGCGCCTTCACGATCAGTTCCTTCGTGCCGAGTTCCACGGCTACTTTCTCCGCCTCCTCCGGCGTGCTGGCGACGCGCCCCGGCTGGGTGGCGACGCCGTATTTTCCGAAAAGTTCGCGAGCTTGGTATTCGTGGATGTTCATTCGTGAAAGAAGAGCCGCGCTGCCTAGCGTCTCCCCCCGCGCACGGCAAGCAGCCTTTGAAAAAAGACGCGACTCGGCGCTCAAATAGCAGTTTTAAAAACTCGTTGTCCGTTCCGGCCACAAGCGATTAAGTTAACAGCCTCTAAACAACCCTGAACACTTCGTGTGAATCTCATGAGACAACTATACATAGATGCAGCGCTGATGAGCTTGATGGGGCTGTTCGTGCTCGCTGTCATCTTCTACTCGGCTAGCGGTGGGGAACAACTCGGCGTGGTTCTGCTGACCTCCGCGCTTTCGGCTGTTGTCTTTATCTTTGCATCTCTCCTAATCGGATACCGACGCCACACGCAGCGGCGCATGTTCTCTGCTCTCCTCGCTTTCGTTCTTTCTCTCTCCGTGATCGTTTCCGTGGCACTTACAGACTGGCCCCTACGCATCACTTACGCATGGTCACGTGCTTCACTCGACGCGGTGTCCGAACGTGTTCGCCTTGGTGAACACGTTATTACGCCGTTGAGGGTGGGGCTGTTCAATATCCAGCGGGCAGAACTTTCGGAGCGCGGAATTGTGTGCCTTTGGACGGAGCCACATCCGAGCGGTAGCACTGGCTTCGTGCAGTGCTCCAGTGATGACGTGCCTTTCAATCTCTGGTCGCATACCAGCCTCGACGAGCACTGGCAGTTTATATCCGAGGATTGAGCGAAGCGCGCGACTAAATCATAGCTCAAAACAACATGATAGTCCCGTTGTCCGTTCCGACCCCAAACGTTTAGGAAACCAGCCATGCAAATTGCCTCCAGACTTACTGGGTTAGTTTCGATGCTTCTGCTCGCCGGATGCTCAGGGCCGGATGTCATTGTGAGCGATCAAAGCGGCAAGCCCATAGAAGGAGCACGCGTTACAGGCACATCGCTCTCGATGAATGGGCAATTCACTATGACCAACGCGAAGGGTGAAGCACAGATACCGCGCTCGGCTCAGGAGACAAAGTGGCTGGCCATTACGAAGCCGGGCTACACAAGCGTCGAGGGGATTGATCTCAGCCAGCCCAGGCCGATCGTTGTGAAACTGGCTCCGGCTAAAAATGGGAACTAGAATTGCAGGCAGGCGCAGCGAATTGGAAATGCAGCCTTGCTTCCTGAGTGCCGTGGTATTGCGTTCGGTGCTTTCTATACAAAATTCGATGCGACTATTTCTCCTCTCCGTCTTCCTCGCGCTCTTAGCGTTCACTTTCACCGCAGGTGCGAAGCCGCAGGAGGCACGGGGGTTTCTATTCACCTTACTGAGGTAATCTAGGTGCAGTGATTATTTCGCCGTGAGCTTCTTATAGCGGTCGGTGACGAATTCCCAGTTGATGATTTCTTGGAAGGCTTTGATGTAGTCGGCGCGGCGATTCTGGTATTTGAGGTAGTAGGCGTGCTCCCACACATCAATGCCGAGGAGGGGCGTGGCACCAGTGCTGAGCGGGGTGTCTTGATTGGCGGTGGCCTCGACGGCGAGTTTGCTGTCGCGTAGGACGAGCCATGCCCAGCCGCTGCCGAATTGCTTGGTGGCGGCGTCGCCGAAAAGTTCCTGCCACTTGGCAAAGGAGCCGAAGGTTTTTTCGATGTGGCGGAGGAGGTCGCCCTGCGGGCCGCCGGTGCCTTTTTTCAAATGCTGCCAGAAGAGGGCGTGGTTGTAGTGGCCGCCGCCGTGGTTGCGGATGGCGGTGCGGACGGCTTCGGGAGAGGTGTCGAGACTGGCGAGTATTTCTTCGATGGGCTTGCCGGCGAGGTCGGGGGCTTTGGCGATGGCTTCGTTGAGTTTGGCGACGTAGGTGGCGTGGTGTTTGCCGTGGTGGAGCTTCATGGTCTCCGCGTCAATGTGGGGCTCCAGCGCGTCGTAGTCGTAGGGCAGTGGGGCGAGTTTAAAGACTGCGACGGGTGCGGTGTCCTGTGCGAAAATCTGCGGGCCTGCGAGCGCGGCGGCGGCGATGGTTTTGATGGCGGAGCGTCGGGTGTGCATGGTTTTGGTTAGATTACTGTTAGGGCGAAGAGTTCAATCGCGGAGTAAAAAAGGCGAGTGGCAAATACGTTATCGCGGGCGGCAGTGGGTGCGGATGGGTATTTCGTGTGAGCGGGGAAAAGTTGAAGGTTTGTCCCGTTGTGAGCACTGGGCTTGCTAACTGAGTGGCGCGGGGCTGCGGCTCCGTGATTTCATAATTCCATTCAATGCCACAACTTCGCGTTCTTCTCGGTTATCAGCAGGGTCAGGTTTTTTCGCTCGAAAGCGGCGTGTTTTCGATTGGGCGCGACCCGGAGACGAATGTGATGCTCCATCCGGAAAGCGCGGGTTCGCGCAGGCACGCGGAAATTTTTACACACAACGGCGCGTGGCGTCTGCGCGATCTCGGTAGTGTGAACGGGACAAAGCTCA
>CAMBOD010000356.1 GCA_945868985.1 Prosthecobacter debontii
GAAGGCCGGCATCACCCTCGCGGTGAATCAAAATATGCGCTACGACCAGTCCGTCCGCGCCGCGAAAACTTTGCTCACCGACGGCACCATCGGCGAACCCATCTTCGCCACGATAGACATGCGCGCCATCCCGCACTGGATGCCGTGGCAGGAAAAACTCGGGTGGGTCACTTTGCGCATCATGTCCATCCATCACCTCGATTGTCTGCGCTATTGGTTCGGCGAACCTGCCGGGATTTTTTGCAGCACGCGCTCCGACCCGCGCACAAAATTTCCGCACACCGACGGCATCTGCACTTACATCCTCGAATACACCAGCGGCCTGCGCTGCGTCGTCATTGACGACACGTGGAGCGGCCCTGCGAAGGAAGGTTGTCCCGGTGAAATCGGCATCCACTGGCGCATCGAAGGAATGAACGGCCTCGCCCTCGGCGACATCGGCTGGTGCAAAGACCCCTACACGAGCCCCTCGACCATCCGCTTCGCGGCAAAAGGCGACAGCCACTTTCACGAACCCCGCTCGGCAGAGAGCTGGTTCCCTGACGCTTTCGCCGGAACCATGGCCCAACTCCTCATCGCCCTAGAAACCGGAACACCGCCCGCCATCAGCGGACGCGACAACTTAAAAACCATGGCCCTCGTGGACGCCGCCTACCTCAGCGCCGCCGAGCGTCGTATGGTGATGCTGTAGCAAAGAACAGGGGCGTGTTCGCCGCCACTTGCCACACGCGTCTGCTTTCTCCACGCTCCGCGTCTTATGTCTGATCCAGTTCGAGTCCGATTCGCTCCATCGCCCACCGGCTATCTTCATGTCGGTGGTGCGCGCACCGCGTTGTTTAACTGGCTTTTCGCGCGCCATTGCGGCGGCACGTTTGTTTTGCGTATCGAAGACACGGACAAAGCCCGCAACACCGATGAAGCGATGCAGGCCATCTTCGACGGGATGAAATGGCTGGGGCTTGATTGGGATGAGGGCCCGCACAAGGGCGGGGAGCATGGACCGTATTTCCAAAGTCAGCGCGAGGAAATCTATCTCCGCTATTTTGAAAAGCTGCGTGACGGCGGCTTTTTGTATGAAGACGGCGGCGCGTGGCGTTTTCGTTTTGCGCGTAAGCGCATCGTCATGGACGACCTTGTTTGTGGGCACGTGGAAGTAGATATGGCAGACGCGGCGACGCATCCTGACATGACGATCCGGCGTCCCGACGGCGGCTGGATTTTTCATTTCGTGAACGTCGTGGACGACATCGAGATGGGAATCACACACGTCATTCGTGGAGACGATCACCTCAGCAACACGCCCAAGCATCTCCAGCTTTTCGAAGCACTCGCCGTCGCTCCGCCGCGTTACGGGCACATTCCGCTCATTCTCAACGCCGATGGCAGCAAGATGAGCAAACGCGACACTGGGAGCGCGGTCGGCTGGTATGAAGAGAACGGTTTTCTCCCCGCAGCCGTGCGCAATTTCCTCTGCCTGCTCGGCTGGAATCCCAAGAACGATCAGGAGCTTCTCGACATCAATGAAGTCGTGCAGCTCTTCGACGTGGCCAACATCAATCGCAAAGCCGCTGTGTTTGATTTGGCGAAATGCGAGTGGATGAACCAGCAATACATCCTCCGTATGACGCCCGATGAACTCGCCGTCGCCGCCGAGCCTGTGTTGGTGAAAGCGGGCATCCACTCTGGGACGCGCGACGCACTTGCGCCCGTCCTCGCGCTCGTCCGCGAACGCATCAAGCGACTCAGCGAAATCCCAGCGTGGGTGGATTACTTCTTTGCCGATGAAGTGGTTTTCGATCCCGAGGCTGTGGAAAAAGTTTTCCGAAAGCCGGGAGCGATGGATCGCTTGCGCGCACTCACCACAGGTTTTGCGGCCATCGCGGAGTGGACTTCACCCGCCATCGAGGCGGAGCTGAAATCCTGCGCCACCATCGGGGGCGTGAAAGTCGGGGAGTTTGTCCACGTCGCCCGCGTCGCTGCCACGGGACGCACCGTCGGAGCGAGCCTCTATCACACGCTCGAAGTGCTCGGCAAAGCGCGCACGCTCGCACGTTTCGAGCGTGCACTGGCGATGCACCCGTGAGTTTCGGAGATGCGATTTCCATGAAAGAAGTTTTCACCATCGCGGATCTGCGTGACTGGCCGAAGGTCACGGCTGACTGCGCGATTCCCCTGCGCCTCGCCGTCATCGGCGATCCCGTGGCGCACTCGAAATCCCCCGCGATGCACAACGCTGCGCTCGCCGCTCTCGGCATCAGCGCCCGCTACACGCGGCTACACATTAAGCCCGACGAACTTTCCGAATGCCTCAGCTTGCTTCCGAAGGCGGGCTTCATCGGTATCAATTGCACCATCCCGCATAAAACCGCCGTCCTCACCCACGTCACCCGCGCCGACGTCTTTGCGCAGCGTGCAGGCGGAGTGAACACCGTCACCGTCGAGAGCGACGGCACACTCACCGGCACCAGCACCGACGGCCCCGGCTTCGCGCGCGCCATCCGCGAAACCTTTGGTGCAGACCTTTCCACCTTTCGCGTGATGATCTTGGGTGCGGGCGGCGGCGCGGGGCGTGCAGTCGCCATGCAGTGTGCAAGCGCCGGGTGCCCCTCGCTCATGCTCATCAATCGCAGCCTCGAAAAATTGATCCCCTTGCTCGATGACCTCGCTGCATTCTATCCGGCAAAAAACATCGCATCCGGCGACTTCGATCCCATCTTCCTTCGCGCCGGTCTCGGCATGAGCGACCTCATCGTGAACTGCACCGCACTCGGCATGAAAAGCGAAGACCGCTCGCCCATTCCCGCCGAACTACTCGGCAAACATCACCGCCTTTACGACACCATCTACGTCGCACACCGCACCCCATTTCTCCGCGCCGGAGACGCCGCTGGCGCCCCGGGCGAAAACGGCCTCTCCATGCTGCTACATCAAGGCGCGCTCAGCTTCGAGCGATGGTTCCACTGCGAGCCTCCTATCGAGGCTATGCGGGCAGCACTCTGAACTGCACACTAGGCCAGTTTCGATACGATAGTCCCATTGAGAAACGTTATCGGTCGCTGTTTAGCTTGGTGTGAGTTTCGCAGGAGGTTTTCACTTTTCCAATAAGGTGGTGAATAGCGCGTTATACCTACACTCGGAAAGGAGGCGGCTACGTCCAAAAGTCATTTCGAGAGATGTCGCGGAAGGAGTTCTTGCGAGAGTAGGGTTCTGCCTTAAAAGCGCCAGCTACACACCACCACTATGAAACTCACCACATTGATTCTCGGCATTCTTCTCACGCACGTGGCTGCGCTGCACGCGGGGGAGAGTTTGGTTTACAAAAAGGCGGGGGAGCGGGAGCTGAAGCTTTTCATCGAGAAGCCGGCGGACTGGAAGGCGACGGACAAGCGCCCGGCGATTGTGTTTTATTTTGGCGGCGGATGGGTGGGCGGGACGCCGACGCAGTTTGCGAAGCAGAGCGAGTATTTTGCA
>CAMBOD010000357.1 GCA_945868985.1 Prosthecobacter debontii
CTCCTCATGGACGAGCCCACCACGCATCTCGACATCCACAGCGTCGAATCCCTCACCCTCGCACTCAGCTCCTACGGCGGCACCCTCGTCTTCATTTCGCACGACGTGCATTTCATCCGCAAACTCGCCACCAAAGTCCTCCACGTGAACAACGGCCAAGTCACCCCCTACCCCGGCGGCTACGACTACTTCCTCGAAAAAACCGCCGCCGGCGACGAGCGCGCCGCCATCACCGCATAGCAGCGATGATTGTATCCGCTGCTTCCAGTAAACTGCGCACGCGGAAATCTGGCTGTGCTTTGAGAGGCTCGTCGTAGTCGTGGTCAATGAACACGGTGCGGCATCCAACCGCCACGCCGCAGTCAATATCGCGCCAGCGGTCGCCGACCATCCACGATCCCGCGAGCGCGATGTTCATTTCGCGCGCAGCGCGCAGCAGCATCCCCGGTGCTGGTTTGCGAAACTCGCTTGGCTGTCCGTGCGCAGCGCCTGCGTCGTAGCAGACCTCGATGCGATCCAGTGGCAACATCGCATTCATTTTCGCGTGCATGGCTTCGACGACTTCGCGTGCAAGCGTGCCGCGCCCCACGTCGGGTTGATTCGTCGCGACGACGAGGAGAAAAACCGCCGCTTTCAATTTCGCGCACGCCTCGACAACGCCGGGCATCAACTCGAAATCCTCGACCCGCATCGGCGGATAAGGCTTTCCGTCGCGCACAATAGAGCGGTTGATGACCCCATCCCGGTCGAGAAACACAGCGCGCTTCATTCGTTCTCCGTCATCCGACATTCGTCATTTCACACTCTCCCACTTTGTCGCGTTCACCTTGAGCTTCGGATGCGATACAAACAGATGCCACACGACGGCCTGAAACGCCTCTTGGTGCGGCGTGATGTTCACCGGATTCACTGTCGGGATGATGCAGCACGCATCCGCCGCCTGCGCAGTGTAGCCGCCATCTTTCCCCACGATTCCGAGCACCGTCGCCCCGCGTTCCTTCGCGAGCTTGATCGCTTCGACGAGATTCGGGCTCACATTCTTTTCGAGATTGCCACCGCCCACGCTGAGAATAAGCAGCGCATCCTCCGCCCGCAGACGCGAGCCGCGCAGCCATTCCGCAATCACAGTCGGCCAGCCTTCGTCGTTTGTGCGAGCGGTGAGTTCCGAGACGTTGTCCGTGGGCGAATACGCCTCGAAGCCGCAGATTTTGCGAAAGTCATTCACCGCGTGCGAGGCATTCGCCGCGCTGCCGCCGACACCAAGGATGAAGAGCCTGCCGCCGCGCTCACGCGTTGCAGCGAGCAAATCCACCATGTGCTCCAGTTTGTCGGGATCGAGTTGCGAGAGGATGGCGGTGGCTTCGGCGAGATGTTGTTTGGCGTAGCTCATAGTGGTTTCTGTGTTTGTAGGAGTTTTTCCAATTCCGCCAGCCCTGCGTGAGATCCATTTTCGTAAAATCGCTGTGTGACTTCGAGTCCCGCCATCGCGCCGCGCTGCACTAGTTCGCGTTGCACATCGGCGAGATCGAATGCCTCGCCCTCGGGACGCTGCGCAAAAACTTCGCGCGTGAAAATGGAGAGTCCGTAGTCAATATGCCGCATCGCCGGTGTGCGTTCGCGTTTGTCGTAGCGCACGATTTTTCCACCGGCGAACTCCACGTTGCTAGTGTCCCATGCGCCTTCGTTTTGGAAAACCGTCATCAGCGCAGGCTGCCCACTCTTTTTCCACGCCTCCGCAACTGCTGCGTAATCAATCGGCAAATACGAGTCGCCATACAAAACATAGAATGCTTCGCCGAGTAGCGATAGCGCCTGCCGCAGCGCGCCACCGGTGCCGAGCAGCTTCGGGCCGTCGAATGAATACGCCAGCTCCACGCCATGCGCCGACGCGCCAAACTCGCGCTCAATCATCTCGCCGAGATAGCCCACGCACAGCACCGCGCGCTTGATTCCCCGCGAGTGCAGGAGCCGCAGTTGATGTGCGAGAAATGGCTCACCCGCCACGGACACCAGCGCCTTCGGGATGCGCTCGGTAATTGGCCGCAGCCGCGTGGCCAGCCCACCTGCAAGGATGGCTATCGGCAAATCCATCAGTCCTGCGCGACGATTTTGGTTCCTTCGTAGTCGAAGCGGAAACGCACCTCGCGCAGTCCGCGTTCACGCATCGTCTTGCGGAGCTTCGCACGGTCGTTCGTGTAAAACATCAGGAAGCCACCGCCCCCCGCGCCGATGAGCTTCCCGCCGAGCGCGCCGTTTTGCATTGCGTCATCATACCACGCATTGATCTGATCATTGCTCATCCCCTGCGTGCGCTTCTTTTTGCGCTGCCAGTGAACATCCATGAGCCGCGCAAACTCCTCCAAATCCCCCGTCTCCAGCGCCGTGTGACTCTGGCGTCCGAGCTCCTTGGTGAAATGGAGATTCTCCAGCATCGCCGCGTCGTGCGTCTCGCTGCGTGTCTTTTGATCCTTCAAAATCGCCGATGCGCTCCGACTGTAGCCGGTGAAAAAGAGCAGCAGATTTTCCTCAAGGCCGACCCGCGTGTCCTCACTCATCTGCACAGGCTGCGATTCCACGCGGCCGTCTTTGTGAAACTCAAACGCGGTGATACCACCCACTGCGGCTATGTATTGATCCTGTTTTCCAATGGGCTCGCCGAGGATGTCCATCTCGATGAGACACGCCTGCTCCGCGAGTTCCGAAGGCTGCACCCAGATGCGCTCATGCGCGTGCAACGAACGCAGCAGCGCCGTGGTAAAGCTGCCCGACGATCCCAGCCCCGTGCCCGCCGGAATGTCCGCCATGCTGGAGATTTCGAGATTCGTCCCCTTCACACCCACGAGCCGCAACGCCTCGCGGATGATCGGATGCTTGATGTCCTCCACCCGCGCCGCTTCTTCGAGATGGCTGTATTTTAAAAGAAACCCCTCCACGAAACGGTCGTGGACATTGATATAAACGTATTTGTCAATCGCCGCAGCGATGAGAAAACCGCCGTGTTCGCGGTAGTAACTCGGCAGGTCAGTGCCTCCGCCGCCGAGCGAAATACGAAGGGGTGAGCGCGTAATGATCATACTTTGTTCTTCTTCCCGACTGCGACGACCTGCCAGCCAAAGGGCGAGTCGGTGAGATTGAAATGAAACAGGAAGCGGAACACGGCCATCGCCAGCGACGCCGCTGCGGACGAGGCCCCGCCCGAACCCTCTACATCCTGCGCGAGCTTTTCACCACGCGCGACCACCACGCTGCGGTAGAGGTTGAAAAACGGAAATCCTGTCCGATACACGCGCTCCACGGTGAAGCCGCTCTCCAAGAAAATACGCGAGATGCTTTCCTTGGTGAAGTGCTGGCGGTGGCCGATGTGTTTGTCGAACGCCGACATTGGCCCGCCGGGCACCGTGACGACCAGACGCGCATTATCCGCGAGATAGGGACTCGCCGCGCGCAGGAACGCAGTCGGGTCATCCACAT
>CAMBOD010000358.1 GCA_945868985.1 Prosthecobacter debontii
GGTGTGACATGGCGCGGTTTCTGTAGAGCGGAAAATTTTCGTAAATATCAGGGGCGCAGCTTTATAGGATAATCTCCCCGCATTGGCCCGTCACTTGCAAAGAGGGCCGACGCTTCGTTTGGAGCAACTTTTTTAAAACCAACCAATACTTTCTATGGCTAAAATCCTCGGCATTGACCTCGGCACCACGAACTCCTGTATGTCCGTCATGGATGGGCAGGAGCCCAACGTCCTCGAAAACTCGGAGGGCGCGCGCACCACGCCATCCGTCGTCGCTTTCAGCAAAACTGGCGAACGTCTCGTCGGTCAGGCGGCGAAGCGTCAGGCGGTCACGAACGCGACGAACACCATTTTCTCCGTGAAGCGTTTCATGGGGCGCAAGTTCGATGAAGTGCAGGACGAATTGAAGCGCGTGCCTTACAAAGTCGTGAAAGCGGCGAATGGCGATGCGCACATTCAGGTGCAGGTCGGCGGCGAGACGAAGACCTACAGCCCGCCGGAAATTTCGGCGATGATCCTCGCGAAACTCAAATCCGACGCGGAAGCGAAGCTCGGCGAAACCATCACGCAGGCGGTTGTTACGGTGCCCGCTTATTTCAACGACTCGCAGCGGCAGGCCACGAAGGATGCCGGGAAAATCGCGGGCCTCGAAGTGCTCCGCATCATCAACGAACCCACGGCGGCATCGCTCGCTTACGGCCTCGATAAAAAGCGCGACGAGAAAATCGCCGTGTATGACCTCGGCGGCGGAACGTTCGATATTTCAGTGTTGGAAATCGGCGACGGCGTCTTTGAAGTGAAAGCCACAAACGGCGACACGCACCTCGGCGGCGACGACTGGGACAACACGCTCATGGATTGGATTCTCGCGGAGTTCAAAGCCGACTCCGGCCTCGATCTCACCAAGCAGCCCGACGCCATCCAGCGCATTAAGGAAGAAGCCGAGAAAGCGAAAATCGCCCTCAGCTCCGCGCAGGAATACGAAATCAATTTGCCCTTCATCACTGCCGACCAGACCGGGCCGAAGCACATCCAGAAAAAGCTCACCCGCTCGAAACTCGAACAGCTCACCGATTCGCTCTTCCAGCGCACGCTCGCACCGACGCGTGCTTGCATGAAAGACGCCGGCCTTTCCGAGAAGGACATCAACGAACTCGTCCTCGTCGGCGGCATGACTCGTATGCCGAAAGTCATCGAAGTCGCGCGCAGCATCATCGGAAAAGAGCCGCACAAAGGCGTGAACCCCGATGAAGTCGTTGCCATCGGCGCAGCCATCCAAGGCGGCGTGCTCAAGGGCGACGTGAAAGACGTGCTCCTGCTTGACGTGGCCCCGCTCACGCTCGCCATCGAAACCGCAGGCGGAGTCGCTACGCCGATGATTACGCGCAACACAACTATCCCATCGCGCAAATCGCAGATTTTCTCCACCTACTCGGACAGCCAGCCCGGCGTGGAAATCGTTGTCCTGCAAGGCGAGCGTCCGATGTCGAAGGACAACAAAAAGCTGGGCACCTTCCACCTCGACGGCATCCCGCCAGCCCCGCGCGGCACGCCGCAAATCGAAGTCACGTTCGATATTGATGCGAACGGAATCCTGCACGTCTCCGCGAAAGATCTCGGCACCGGCAAGGAGCAGAAAATTTCCATCACCGGCAGCAGCGGCCTCTCGAAAGAAGAAGTTGAAAAGATGCAGCGCGAAGCCGAGGCACATGCCGAAGAGGATAAAAAGGCGAAGGAGTCCGTCGAGATTCGCAACAACGCCGACAACCTCGCCTACCAGTGCGAAAAACAACTTAAGGAACTGGGCGATAAAATCCCCGGCAATGTGAAGAGCGAGATCGAAGCGAAGATCGCCACGGTGAAAGAAGCCCTCAAAGGCAACGACGTGGAGGCCATCAAAACCGCCTACACCGATCTGCAAAACAAATTCCAGGCCGCGAGCGAAGACCTTTACAAAAACGCCGCCGCCGGAGCTGGCCCACAGACCACACCCGAAGATTTTGCGAAGCAAAATGCAGGTGGTGGCGAAGGTGCCGCGAAGAAAGACGGCGACGTCGTGGACGCAGAGTTCGAAGTCGTGGACGGCGACAAGAAGAAGTAACGCGCAATGAAACGCCGTCTCACACTTGCCATCGGCTGCCTTGCTGCCGCGATGCCTTCCGTCTCTTCGGCTGCCGCTCCGGCGCGCACGGTGAATGTGGCTCCCGCACAAACTTCCCGCTTTAGCCTGCTCGACGCCACTCAGGCGGCGCACGGCGAGTTGGAAAAGCGCGGGCTTTCACCCGACCACACCATCGCCAGCGTCGTCTTGCTCAAAGGCGTGCAGGCGGGCACGGGGAGCTACGATGTGCGCATCGAACCACCGGCCACGCTCGAAGACGGGCAGCGGCTGCGTGGCTTCTGCGTCGGGCTGGATGGCAGCATCGTTCCCGTGAACGGATTCCGAGCGAAGACCGACTGAATTTCCTAATTTTCGCCGTGTTCAACGGTCGGTGGCTTCTGCCTCCGGCGGATGAAGTCGGCGATTTTAACCAACAACAAACCAACAACCAAAAAACCAAATACAACATGGCTAAAGTGAACGTTCGTCCCCTCGGGGATCGCGTCCTCGTGCAACACGTCGAGGAAGCGGAAGTAAAAAAAGGCGGAATCATCATTCCCGATACCGCGAAGGAAAAACCACAGGAGGGCAAAATCATCGCTCTCGGAACCGGCAAGCGCGACGAGGACGGGAAAATCATCCCGTTCGTCGTGAAGGTCGGCGACAAGGTGCTCGTCAGCAAATACGGCGGCACGGAAATCAAAATTGATGGGGAGAGCTACCTCATCATGCGCGAGGACGACATCCTTGGCATCATCGGCTAAATCAAACTCAACCTACTAAAAACTAACTAACTACAATGGCAGCTAAACAACTCCAATTCGACGAGACGGCGCGTCAGGCACTCCTGCGCGGCGTTGAAAAACTCGCACGTGCAGTCAAGGCAACCCTCGGGCCAGCCGGACGCAACGTCATCCTCGACAAAAAATTCGGCTCCCCGACCATCACCAAGGACGGTGTCACGGTCGCGAAGGAAATCGAACTCGAATGCCCGTTTGAAAACATGGGCGCGCAGCTCGTTCGCGAAGTCGCGAGCAAGACCAGCGACATCGCCGGCGACGGCACCACCACGGCGACCGTGCTCGCAGAGTCCATCTACAAAGAAGGTCTCCGCAACGTGACCGCCGGCGCCAACCCGACCTCGCTCCAGCGTGGCATCCAGAAGGCCGCAACGGCCCTCGCCGCCGAGCTGGCCCGCATCTCGAAGAAAGTCAAAGACCGCACCGAGATCGCACAGGTCGCCACCGTCTCCGCCAACTGGGATTCCGCCATCGGCAACATCATCGCCGACGCGATGGATAAAGTCGGCAAGGACGGCACCATCACCGTCGAAGAAGCGAAGTCCATCGAAACCACC
>CAMBOD010000359.1 GCA_945868985.1 Prosthecobacter debontii
CGCAGGCGGTGTCACCGAAACGGGCGGCGCCACAGGAGCCGAGCCGGCTTGCGGGGTGGGCGGAGTCTGCGCGAAGCCGGGGACGGCGGCGAACAGGGCGATGACGGCTATCTTGGCGTGGCGCAACACGCGGCGGGGTGTAGCGGTGCGCAAAGAGGCGGTCAACCCAAGTCGCGTGACAATTGGCAGTGAATGAAGAGGCATGTAAGAGAAACTCAAACACCGCATTCAGTGCGGCGTTCCAATCAGACTCCGCCCCAGTTCCCTGCGTTCAATGACGGGGCGGGACTTCGTTCTGCTCGGTCCACTTCTCGGTCAGGCTTTTTGCGAGCTGGAGGACTTCCACGGGATCGAACGGCTTACGCAGGAGCAGCAGGCGGTCGCTGTGGCCGAGTTTCTCGACGATCTGCTCCCACGAGTAGTCACTGTATGCGGTGCAGATGACGACCTGGAGATTCGGTGCGAGCTGCCAGATGCGACTGATGGTTTCCACACCATCCCAGCCGGGCGGCATCCGCACATCCACAAACGCGACAGCAAAGGGACGCCCGTCGGTTTCCGCCTGCTGGATCGCATCCACGCCCTCGCGGCCCTGAAAGGCGGAGCTAATTTCAAAGCCATCCTGTTGCGTAGTTGCCGGGGTGGATGCGCCAAAGAGCTGATCCTCGAAAGCGGTAAGCTCGGCATTCAGCACCTGCGTCGGAGTGAGGATTTTGCGGAAGTCCTCATGGATCGAGCGATTGTCGTCAATAATCAGGATGCGGCGGTTGGTGCTCATGAAATTTAGATGGCGGGCATCGGCTCTTGCGCTGCGATTTTAACGGGCAGTTCCAAGGTGAAAACAGCGCCAAGGCCCTGTCCATCGCTGGTAGCGGTGAGATTTCCCCCGACTTCCTTGGCGGCGTTTGCCGAAGAGTGCAAGCCGAAGCCGTGCCCGCTTTTTTTGGTGGTGAAGCCGTGGTTAAAAATGAGCGTCATATTTTCCGGGGCGATGCCACAGCCGTTGTCGCGCACGATGATGCGGACGAGATTTTCGCCATCGCCGCATGTGGCGGTAATTCTGAGAATACGCTCATTCCTGGGTTTCTCGCCCAGTGCCTGTCGGGCGTTGGTGATCAAGTTGATCAGGATTTGCAGGATCTTGTGCCGGTCTGTGAAAATTTCCGGCAGCGTGGCGGGGCACTCGGTTTTCACGGCGATATTTTCCCGCTGAAGCTCAGCCCCGGCCATGCGCAGCGCCTCGGTGACGAGCGATTCGGGCGTCAGGTTTTCCATGACACTGCTCGTCTTTGCATACGTCTGTTGCATGGCGACGATGTCCTTGATGTGCGCCACGTTTTTCATGAGTTGCTCGGCCTCGGCGAGGCGGATGGCCTGCTCCGCTTCGAGCTGCTGTGCAAGGGTTGCGATGTAGCCCGGCAACACGGCACCCTTGCCGCCGTTGCCAAAAAAACCGGGCAGGTCGCTTTTGTTCGCATCCAGCAAGTCGGCGATTCTGCGGATGCTGATTGCCTTGGTCTGGCGCGCATTCTCCGCGAGCAGGGTGGCGGAGACGTTCACGCTGTTGAGCACGTTACCGACGTTGTGCAGCACGCCCGTTGCGACTTCGGCCATGCCGGCGTGGCGGGAGGTTTCGACGAGTTTTTTGTGCAGTTCATCGAGCTGGTGCTGTGCACGGTTGCGCTCGGTCACGTCGTTGGCCAGGACGATCTTCGCCACTTTCCCGGCGAAGACGATGGCGTGCGCGGTGAGTTGCACCTCGATGAGCTCGCCGTTCTTCTTGCGGTGTTTCCATTCACCCGCATCGAGCGATTTTGCACCGCTGCGGAAAGTGCGTGTGACCAGCATTGGATCGGCTCCGTGGGTGATTGCGGGCAGCGAGAGGTGGGCGAATTCCTCCGGCGCGTAACCGTAGTGACGCATTGAGGCGTTGTTCACGGCGACGAAATCGAGCGTTTCGAGATTCACCACGAACATGGGCATCGGGTTGTTCTCGAAAAGATTCCGGTAGCGCATCTCCGAGTCGCGCAGGGCATCCTCGGCATGTTTGCGATCCTGCACCTGCTGATGGAGCACGCTTGTGCGCGCGAGCACGTTTGCCTCGAGGTCCATCTGGGCCTGATTGATCGTCGCGTCGCGCTTTTGAATTTCAATGAGCAGGTTGTTGAAAGCCTCCCCGAGGTGTGCCGCCTCTACGTCGTTTATATTTTCTGCGCGCAAGGTGAAGCTGCCCTCCTGCACTACGGTATCCACGGAGTGTGCAAGTTTCACGAAGGGCTCGGTCACGACTGGCTGGAGCCGGCTGGTAATTTGTCGCGCTGCAAATGCCGAGAGGCCGAGCACGAGAAGTGTGATGGCGGCGTAGCCCAGCAAGTGTGTGTAGAGCGGAGCGAGGCTGGTTTCCACGACGAGCGTGCCGATGGATTTATCGCCGCTGAAAACCGGCTTGTAGTGCCGCATTCGGATGAGACCGAGTTCGGTTTTAGCGCGCGTTCCGGGTTCGATCTGCGCTGGCAGGCTGGCGCTGTTTTTTTGCGAGCGCGCAAAAATCCGGCCATCCGCGAGGAAGACTGAGGCACCTGTAATGTCGGGCTGTGATGCGATTGCATTCAGCGCGGCGGTCATCGGCTGGACGGTGCTGAATTGAAGCGGGAGCCGCGCGCTTTCCACTGCGACATTGCTGAAAGTGACGAGCGTGCCGCGCATGGCGATGTAGCGAGAGACGAAATCGAACGTGAGGAATAGGACGCCCGCAATCACCAGCGCCGTGCTGTTCGCGAACATCGCGATGCGTGTGACTTTGCTTCCGAGCGTGAGACTGCCGAGTCGCTGTTTAATTTTTTCCTCGATGCGCGCGAGACGGCCCATCGGGGGCTTCGGCGCGGGCGCGGGTGCTGCGACTGGCTTTTGCGGGGCGAGTGGTGTTGCTGTCACTACGTCAATCGGCCCGGCTGACTCGATGGAGCCATCCGGCAACGGCTCGGGAGCTGACGCTGGCTGTGACATGGGCTGACGTAAAAAAACCAGCACTTCAATTGCAGCTTCCGCGCCAGAGATGGCGCTCATTTTCTCTCTAAAACGCTCAGACTCCCGCCGTCGCCAGACCTTCGCGCTTGGCGTGTTCACTTTCCACGCCCGGCGGCACCCAGAGTTCGCCGAGCGCGCGTGCGCCGTCGGCGTGAAAGTGCAGCGGGAGCACGGCGCAGTTGTTCACTTTGAAGCGGTGGATGAATTCATAGTAGCCCCGCATCGCCACGGCATCCAACTCCGCCGGCTGCAACTCCATCAGCCATGCGACCGCGTTCATGAAATGCCCGTGGCAAAAGACAAACGCCCGCCGCTCGGCGCGCGCTGCGAAGCGCTCGATGGCATCGCTCGCGCGCCGGATGAAATGCGCGAACGACTCTGCATTCGGCGCGGTGTGATGCGGGTCGCATCGCTCCCAATATGCGTG
>CAMBOD010000360.1 GCA_945868985.1 Prosthecobacter debontii
TGGGGTTCACGATTTGCGGGGGCTCGGGTTGTGGGATGTTATCGGTGCTGTTGAGCGGAGCCTGGGCGTTGCCGACGCCGGCGATTTGTTTCATTTTTTCGACGGCTAGCTCGGAGCCGTAGGGGTCGGTGCCGATGACGGCTTTTTCCTTCATGACAATCGGAGCGACGGTCAGTGGTTCGCGGCGGATTGCGCGTTTGGCGTTGGGGTCTCCGCCGACGATGTTGTTTTCGGCGACGAAACCGCTGTGGACGGGGCAGGGGTCTTGGGGTGCCTGCTCTTCGGTGGCGATTTCCTGGTAGGTGGTGCGGACTCCGTTTTCGAGGCACTTCTCGGTGGCGAGTCCGCCGCTGTGGCGGCAGATTTCGACGCGGATGATTCCTTTCGGCATCGAGAAGTCCTGCGGCTTGTAGTCGGCGAAGCTGGTTTTCATCAACTCGGCCCACATGGGGAGCGCGAGGTCTTTGCTGAATGCGCCACGATAGATGCTGCGCTTAGGTTTGCCGCGTTGCTGATCGAAGCCCATCCACACGCTGCATGTGATTTCGCTGCTGTATCCGACGAACCACAGGTCGGTGAAATTGTAGGCGGTGCCGGTTTTTCCACCGAGTGGGATTTTGCGCAAACCAAGCTCGCTGGCGGCGCGCTCGCCGGTGCCGTCGGGTTCGAGGACTTGGGCGAGGCAGTCGTGGACTTCGTAGGCGGTGGTGGGTTTGATGACGGCGACGATGTCCGGCTTTTCCTGAAAAATGATATGGCCGTGTTTGTCTTCGATGCGGGAGATGATGAAGGGTTTCGCCGGGCGCGAGCCGCCGTTCGGGAACATGGTATAGGCGAGCGTGAGTTCCATCGGGGAGACTTCGCTGCCGCCGAGGTAGGTTTTTGGATAAGCAGCGAGTTGCGAGGTGATGCCGGCGTCTTCGACAATGCCCAGCACGTCCTCGATGCCGGTCATCATACCAAGGCGAGCCGTGGCGGCGTTCTTGGATTTTACGAGTGCTGTGCGGGCGGAGATGGTGCCCTCGAAATGGTTATCCGCCCGCTCAGGGCCCCATTCGCCGAGGATGCCGGTCATGCCGCCGATCATCACTTTCGTGTTGTCCATCACCGCGTCCTGCACGGCGGTGCCTGGGAAGAATCCTTTTTCAAATGCCGCTGCATAGACGAGCGGCTTGAAAGCGGTGCCGGGCAACACCTGCACCTGCGTGGCGCGGTTTAGTTCGCTATGTTGAAAATCGCGCCCGCCGACTAGGGCGAGGATTGCGCCGCTGTGATTATCGAGCATCACGGCGGTGCCTTGCAGATACTCGGGTTGCAGGCGTTTCCCATCGGGGCCAGTCGGTTGCTTGTTGGCAGCTTTGTAGATCGCGTCGTATTTCGTGTAAGTCTGGTGGTCGTATCCCTCGTGACGCTCGACGGTCGAAAGCTGCGCACGAATCGTCTCTTCGGCTTTCTTTTGCAAAGCAGCATCCACGGTCGTGTAAATGCGCAGCCCTTCGCCGAGTGCGGTGTCCTTTCCAAACTTACGCATCACCTGCTGATACACCATGTCGGCAGCATAGTTTTCCTGGTGGAGAGGGCGTTTGTTTTTCAGCACCGGCTCTTCCTTAAATGCCTTGTCGTATTCCTCCCGCGTGAGCTTCTGCTGCATGAGCATATTGTTCAGCACGACATTCCGCTCCGCGATGCACGCCTGATAGCTGCCCCATGGCGAAAGCTTGTCCGGGCTGCGCAGGAGCCCCGCGAGGATCGCCGCTTCGCAAACCGACATATCCTTCGCCCGCTTGCCAAAGTAACCCTTTGCCGCCGCCTCCGCGCCGTAGAAGCCGTTCCCGAAATAAACGCGGTTCATATACAGTTCGAGAATCTTGTCCTTGTTGAACTGCTTTTCGATCTCCAGCGAGACGAACATTTCGAGAATCTTGCGCTCCTTGGTCTTGTCGCCCGGCGGCAATTGCTCGGGGAAAGTATTGCGCGCGAGCTGCTGCGTGAGCGTGCTCGCGCCCTGCTTGGTGTAGCCCGCGCGCCAGTTCTCATACACCGCGCGCACCACCCCTTTATAGTCCACGCCCTTGTGTTCGTAAAAGCGCGCGTCCTCGCGTGCGATGACGGCGTTGATCAGGTTTTTAGGCAGGTCATCAAAGCCCACCTGATCGCGATTCTGCGTGAACATGCGCCCGATAATGACGCCCTTTCTATCAAACATCAGGCTCGCCGACTCCATCGCCTGCATCCGCGAATAATCAAACTGCTTCGCCTTCGCCTCATACTCCGACTTCACCTTGAAATAAACAACAGCCCCCGCGATGCCGACCAACAGCAACGTGAAGAACGGAATGGTGAACCACCAACGGCGATACCAGCGTTTTTTAGGTTTGGGCAAATCCCACATGTAGCGCCGTAGAATGTCCAAACCTCGCGCAGACGCAAGCCCGCTCAAAGCAAACGCAAGCACAGGCTGTATGCGTTTATGAAAAATTCAGTTATTAAAAACTGCGGTGTAAAACAGCAGACGATCTCACACTTTGCTGGAAATCTGCGCTGTGCTGTTTACTGTCCCGCGCCATGAAGGTTCATGTTTTGCAGATTCCGGAGGACGGGAAGCACTATGAAGGCGAGGAATCGTCGGATGTGCTCGAACTCAAAGATGCGCACGCTCGTGCGCGGGCCGTGGGGCCGATCCACTACAGTCTTGATGTGGGGCTGAGTGAGGGCGGGCTTTTTGCCACGGGGACTGTCTCCGCCGAGGTGGAGTGCGAATGCGTGCGCTGCCTGACGAAATTCCGGCAGGTGCTGGAGGTTCCGGATTTCGCCTGTCAGATCGAACTTGAAGGTCGTGAGATGGTGGACTTGACAGAACACATCAGGGAAGACATCTTGCTCGCCCTTCCGGCCCATCCGCACTGCGACTGGAGCGGTGAAAACGTCTGCAAGGCCGACTTTCTCACTGATAAAGTCGCCGTCGTCGAGCCTCTCGACGATAACCGCGATGTCTGGAAGTCACTAGATAAACTGAAACTTTAACTAACACTGAAACATGGGCGTCCCAAAACGTAAAAAATCAAAGATGCGTCTCCGCACGCATAAAGCTTCACTCCGCTGGCACGCACCGCTGCTCAATAAATGCAGCAAGTGCAGCAGCACCTGCCAGAGCCATCGCGCGTGCCCAAGTTGCGGCTATTATGCCGGACGTCAGGTGCTCACGATTGGAGCGTAAGCAAATTTTTCAAAACCCCTCAGCCGCCCCGCTTCATTGCGCGGCGGCTGAGTTGTTTTTTGGCTTGATGCATTTTTGTCTATGCCTACGCATGGGCACCCCCACTTCCACCTGATGAAAATCGCGCTAGATGCAATGGGCGGCGACTACGCCCCGGAAAATATCATCCACGGCGCAGTGCTCGCCCTCCGCGAGTTCCCCCACATCACAAAGCTCTTCC
>CAMBOD010000361.1 GCA_945868985.1 Prosthecobacter debontii
GATGAACTCGAATTGCGAGGCGTAGGGTTCCTTGCGGTAGAAGTTGAAAGTTTTGTCGCACACGGCGTAGCGCTGGCCGCGCTCCAGCGCGTGGCCGTCGTCATCGAGCACTTTCTTGAACGGCCCCTTGTAAATGACCGCCTGTTTGCGCTCGAAGCACTCGCCCTGCTTGCCCTTGAACGCCTCGACGGTGACGGAGCGAAACTCGATGCCCTCGACGGTCTGCCACGGTTGCTCGTCGCGCTTGAGGAGGCGGATGCCGTAGAAGCCCGCATCTTCAAACGCCTTGAGAAATCCGTATTCAGTGAGCGCGCCGCTGATGCAACCGCTCCACAGCGTCGGGTCGTTTTGCAAAGCGAGCGGCACTTCTTCATCGCACACGATGTCGCTGATCACA
Organism: Prosthecobacter debontii; assembly: GCA_945868985.1. Taxonomy (GTDB): domain Bacteria; phylum Verrucomicrobiota; class Verrucomicrobiia; order Chthoniobacterales; family Chthoniobacteraceae; genus SXWH01. The sequence continues at coordinate 398 of CAMBOD010000361.1, forward strand.
GCGCGTCCGCTATTGCGCAGCACGCGGAAGATTTCGTGGAAAAGCTGCGGCTTCAGCGAAGGGTCCACGAGGTTCAGCACGCAGTTGGAAACCACCACGTCCACGCTGTCGGTGGCGACGAGAGGGTGCTTCACACGCAGTTCGTCGGCAAGTTCGTTGGCTTTGAGAAATGCGTCGGCGCTGTTGATGGGGCGCGCCTTCAGTTCGGCGTCGAGTTTTTCCAAATCGAGCGCGAGATCCTGAATGCGGCCTTTGCGAAACTCCACGTTCGAATAACCGACGCGCTCAGCGATGATGGGCGCGTTGCGGCGCGCGACTTCGAGCATGTCGTCCGTCATGTCCACGCCGATGACGCGCCCCTTCGCGCCGACCACCTGCGCGGCGATGAAGCAAATTTTTCCCGTGCCGCTGCCGAGATCGAGCACGGTCTCTCCCTCGCGGACGTAGGCGCTCGGGTCGCCGCAGCCGTAGTCGCGTTCGACGACTTCCTGCGGAATGATTTTGAGCCAGCGTGGATCGTATTGCACCGGGCAGCAGAGCGCGGGTTCGCAGCATTGCGCGCCGGCGGCGTAGCGGTCTTTGACGGCGGTTTCGACGTTTAAATTGAAGTCACTCATCACGCGACGGGTATTCAAAGTGGGCTCGCTTGGCGAGCGGGAATCTCGAAGCTAATCCGGCATTCACAGTTCGACATCGTCGCCTCATTCCGTCATTCGTCACCCGACATTTCCGCCATGCCTCACGACCACGCACACGACAGACCTGACGCCGCGCTCGCCAAGGCGATTGATAAACTTCGCGCCCACGACCTGCGCGTGACCGAGCCGCGCAAGGCTATGCTCGCGATTCTCGTGCAGGAGCACGGGCCATTCAGCGCGGAGGAACTTCACGGGAAATTGCGCGCAAAGGAATGCGACGTCGTCACGGTCTATCGCTCGCTACAGGCGATGGAGGAAATCGGCGTGCTGCGCCGGTGCGATTTCGGCGACGGCACCTATCGCTACGAATTCAACCACGGCGAGCATCATCACCATCACATCATCTGCCGCACCTGCCGAAGCGTGCACACACTCGACCTCTGCGTAGCCGACAGCCTCGAACGCCTCGCCCGGCAAATGGGCTACCAAAACGTCTCGCACACACTCGAAGTCTTCGGCACCTGCCCGAGTTGCGCAGCGAAGTGACGCGCGATGCCGTTCTCGCTTGCCCTATCTTCCGGCGTCACGAAGCCGCGCTTCCAGAACTCCGTTCACTAAGCGTAGCGCGTTCAAGTTCGGCAGGAAGATGGGGGAGGTGAATGTGGAGCTGAAATTACTAGGCTCCGTCGAAATCACCGGATAAAAAATCCAGCCGAAAGCCAACTAACCCAATCTATGAAAAACAAACTCATCGCTGAATTCTTCGGAACCTTCTGGCTTACCTTCGGGGGCTGCGGAAGTGCCGTTCTAGCCGCCAAGTTCATCACGACCGAGGGCGCCACGCCGCTTAATCTCGGTATCGGCCTCGTCGGTGTGGCTCTGGCATTTGGGCTTACGGTGCTCACGACGGCCTACGCCATCGGTCACATCTCCGGCTGCCATCTCAACCCCGCAGTCTCGCTCGGCCTTTGCGTCGGCGGTCGCTTCAAGGCTGCCGAACTGCCGGGCTACATCATCGCTCAAGTGCTCGGTGCGACCGCCGGGGCGGGTGTGCTTTACGTGATTGCGAGCGGACAGGCAGGCTTTTCGCTCGAAGGTGGATTTGCCTCCAACGGTTTTGGCGATCACTCACCCGGCAAGTATTCCATGGTCTCCTGCTTTGTTGCTGAAGTGGTGCTGACGTTCTTTTTCCTGCTCATCATCCTCGGTGCCACCGACTCCAGAGCACCAAAGGGCTTTGCGCCCATTGCCATCGGCTTCGGTCTTACGCTCATTCACCTCATCGGCATCCCGGTCACGAATCTCTCGGTCAACCCCGCGCGCAGCACCGGTCCGGCGATCTTTGTAGGCGGCTGGGCACTGCAGCAACTCTGGTTGTTTTGGCTGGCTCCGCTCGTCGGCGCAGCACTGGCAGGCGTCGTCTATCCATTGATGGCGGGCAAAGCCGATGACCGGCAATAGCGCTCCGCACCACAGCGGCCGAAATCGAAAAATCCCCCGTGAAACAGGCGGTTTAGGCTGACGCGCTGCTTCAGTTCACGTAGGCCGACTCGTTTGAGAGCAGCAGCACTTGCGCGTAGGTTTCCCACGGGCTGAGCGGGCGGCGTGAGACTCGCAGGCCGTCGTTTTTGATCGCCGCCATCGCGCCGCCGCGTCCGCCGCCTCGACGGATGCTGCCTTCGTAAACGTAGCTGTTCGCCTCCGCATCCGCTGCCTCTGCTTTCAAAAATTCCCGCCCCATTTTGTATTCCTCCTTCGTCGGCATTCGCTGGAAGATGATGCGGTAAAGCGCGCTGATTTTCCCGGATTCGGCGGGGGCGCTCGTAAACTCGGGGCGGTTCACGATGCGGCGCACGACATCCACGGTCATCGGGCTGTTCATCAAAAAGAGTGCCTGCTGCGGGACGACGGTGCTGGTGCGTTTGGAGTTTGCCATGTCGGGCTTGGAGAAATCGAAGTGCGCCATGAGTTCGGGCAGGTTGCCGCGATCCACGTAGCCATAGACGGAGCGGCGGAAGCTGTAAGGCTCGTCGGTGAGGTTCACGGGCTTGCCGCCGATTTTTTTGTCCAACTGCCCGCTGAACGTCAGCATCGAATCGCGCACGCTCTCGAAATCAAGCCGCCGCACATTCGCGCGCCAGAGCAGTTTGTTGTAGGGGTCTTTTTCCTCGTATTCGGCGATGACATGGGTGCTTTCCTGATAAGCGCGCGAGAGCAGGATGAGGCGGTGCAGCTTCTTCATGCTCCAGCCGCTCTCCATGAAATACGACGCGAGCCAGTCGAGTAGTTCGGGGTGCGTGGGCTTTTCACTCATCGTGCCGAGGTCGTCCGGTGTGGGCACGAAACCTTCGCCGAAATGATGCATCCACACGCGGTTCACGAGCACGCGCGCGGT
>CAMBOD010000362.1 GCA_945868985.1 Prosthecobacter debontii
TAGGGGAGGGTGGGGAGGAGGTTTCATACCGACTCGCAGGGAGGCGCGGCGAGCCCGTGCGGATTTGCGCGCAGGGAAGTGAGCTGACTCCGGAGGAAGTATCGGCGCTTGTTCTTAAGAAACTACGCGCAGATGCGGAGCGTGCTCTCGGTGAACCTGTGACGCGCGCAGTAATCACGGTGCCCGCGTATTTCAACGACGCGCAACGCAACGCCACCAAACGAGCCGGCGAACTTGCCGGACTGACGGTCGAGCGCATCGTGAACGAGCCCACTGCCGCCGCACTCGCATACGGTCTGGATCGACTGGTCGAAAAATCAAAAATCGCCGTGTTCGATCTTGGTGGCGGAACGTTCGACATCTCGATCCTCGAACTCAATGCGGGTGTATTTCAGGTCCTCGCGACGAACGGAAACACGCATCTTGGCGGTGACGATATTGACGCAGCCATCGTCGGAGAACTCGCAGCGCGTATTTCCACCAATGCGTCCATCACTCCCCGTCTGCGCGAAGCCGCCATCGCCGCAAAGCACACGCTATCGTCAAACGAAACCGCGAGCATCGAACTGCCGTTCGTCACCGAAGGACGCAGTTTTTCATGCACACTCACACGCGCGGAATTGGAGCGGCTTGCGCGCCCAATCGTCGAGCGCACACGCACGCATTGCCTGCAGGCGCTGGCAGACGCACGCGTGAAGCCGGCGGAGTTGGACGAAGTGATTCTTGTGGGCGGGCAGACGCGAATGCCGATGGTGCGCAGGCTGGTTGCCGAGATTTTCGGACGTGAACCGAATACGGATCAAAATCCTGACGAAGCGGTGGCTGTCGGTGCGACCATCCAGGCCGGCATCCTGAGCGGTGCGGTGCAAAACGTGGTGCTCCTCGACGTGACGCCACTCTCGCTCGGCATCGAGACATTTGGCGGGCTGATGAATGTCATTATCCCGCGAAACTCCACCATTCCCATCAAGCGCGGCGAACTTTTCACCAATGCAGTCGCGGGGCAGCGCTCGATGCTCATTCGCGTTTTGCAAGGAGAGCGCGAACTCGCGCGGGATAATTGGGAGCTTGGTAAATTTGATCTCTCCTTCGAGGCGGCGCCAAAGGGCCACGCTCGCGTCGGTGTGCAGTTTGAGATCGATGCAAACGGCATCCTCCACGTGCTCGCGCGCGATACGAAAACGGGCGCGGAGCAGAGCGTTGAGATGCGCAGCGCCGTGGATGTGAGCGACGAAGCCGTGGAGAAAATGCTGGGTGATTCGCTCGAACATGCCTTTGAAGACATGAACGATCGCGCATTTACTGAGGCAAAGTTGAAAGCCGACGAGATGCTACCCGCCGTCCGCACCGCGCTCGCGCAGATCGGCTCCGAACTCAATCCCGTGGAGCGGGATCTCATCATGAGACGTGCGCAGGAAGTGGAGGCGGCCATTGCGGGGGGCGGTGCGACGGCGCTGAAAAAAGCGGTCGCCGCGCTTGATGAAGCTACGCAGCAACTCGCCGCACTGCTCGTTGAAAAGGCGATGCGCGGCTAGTCGCGCGCCATTGCAAACATCTCCAGCGTTGCATTCCGGGCGGCGTGGTGATCGAGCATCGGGAGAGGGTATGCCTTTGCCAGTGGCGTGTCGCTGGGTGCGCAGAGTTTCGCGGCAGGCACGTCGCGGAGTTCCGGGACCCACCGGCGGATGTAGGTGCCGTCGCGGTCGAAGCGTTTTGTTTGCGACCAGGGATTTTGGATTCGGAAATAGGGCGCGGCGTCGGTTCCGGTGCTCGCGCTCCATTGCCAGCCACCGTTGTTGCTGGCGATTTCTCCATCTACGAGCTTTTGCATGAACCAGCTCTCGCCGTGCATCCACCAAAGCCGGATGTCCTTGGTTAGAAACATCGCTACGATCATTCGCACGCGGTTGTGCATGTAGCCGGTCGCAGCGAGCTGGCGCATTCCGGCATCCACGATGGGGAAGCCCGTCTGCCCACAGCACCAGCGTGTAAAATCCCCGTGTGCTTTCGCGTCTTGGCACCACTGGTCGCTCCCGGCACGCCAGTGTGCGCGCCATGTGAGCGAACGTGTCGCCGGCTGAAATTCATGTTTTAGCACCTCGGGCCAGCGCCACAGAACTTGCATGTAAAATTCGCGCCAGATGAGTTCGTTGATAAATGTGGCGACCGATGCTTTCTCCGTCATCGTCCTTGCGCCGGTCTGCTGGCATTTCGCGTAAACCTCGCGGATGGAGAGCGTGCCAAAGCGGAGGTCTTGTGAAAGACGGGAGCCTCCGTCTTCGGCGGGCAGGTCGCGCCTTTGTGCGTAGGAAAGAACGGAGCCGTCGAGAAAGAGGGAGAGTCTTTTACGCGCAGCGGATTCACCCGGCTCGATGATTTGTGCGCCGCACGTCAGCCCCCAGTGCGCAAGCGTCGGCAGGGGATCGCTGCGCACGGGCGGGACGGAGATGCGTGCAAGTGTGCGTCCGGGAGCGGGCTTTTTGAGCTTGGCCCATGCACGGGAATATGGGGTGAAAACGCGGAAGGAGCTTCCTTCGCCGGTGAGCACTTCGTCGCGCTCGTGCATTGCGACATCCTTGTGTGCATGGACTTTTACACCGAGGCGCGCAGCCATTGTGGTGATTTCGATTTCCGTGGCGCGGCCTGCGGGGTCCGGGTCGCGATTGAAATGGATCGCGTCCGCGCCGGTTTCGCGCACGAGTTGCTCCAGCACGACTGCGGCGCGCCCTTTGCGGATGATGAGCCTGCCGCCCTTGGCTTCGAGATTTCGATGCAATGATGTGAGGCAGCCGCAGAGGAATTCCTGTCTCGCCGCTCCGCACCAGGCGTGTTCCCCGTTCCATTCGCTGAGGATATAGACTGGTAAAACGTGATCGCTCGCCGAGGCGGCATTGAGCGCGGTGTTGTCAGCGATGCGCAGGTCGCGCCGAAACCAATGAATTGCAGTGCCCATCTACGTGCTGAGTCTTGTGCGACCAGAGAGGGCGCGGGAGAGTGTGAGTTCGTCGGCGTGTTCGAGGCCGCCGCCTGCTGGCATTCCCTGTGCGAGGCGCGTGATGGCTACAGGGAGTTCGCGCAGGAGGCTGGCGAGGTAGTTGGCCGTGGCTTCTCCCTCCACGTCGGAGCCTAGTGCGAGGATGATCTCGGCGGGTTTTTCGTCGCGGATGCGAGCGAGCAATTCGCCGATGCGCAGGTGCTCCGGCCCGATGTGATCGAGCGGGGATATCCGCCCTCCGAGCGCATGATAGCGCCCGCGAAAGACGCCGGTGCGTTCAAGCGGGAGGACGTCGGTGGGTTGCTCGACGACGCAGAGCAGCGCGCTGTCGCGGTGCGCATCCGCGCAAAAATCGCACAGCTCGGCAGTGGTGAAGTAACCGCAGCGGGGGCAAGGATGGATGTGCTCGGCTACGCTCTGGATCGCTGT